>NZ_JAMYRC010000028.1:0-95394 GCF_040321205.1 Mesorhizobium sp. M0496
GATCGATGCTCCAGCGCGAACGGCCCCGAGGGCAGGCAATCCCCCTGCCCGATGGTGAGAACCGCTGGTTCACCGTCATTGACGGCCACGACAACGGCAATCAGCTCCGCTTCGACTTTTTTGGCCTTGGCGGCGGCCCTGCCGTTGCGTGTTGATTTTGGGTGATCGTCCATGGTTGCCTGGGTTGGGCAGTGAGAAGCTTCTCAATCGATTTAACCAGCGTGTAGCAGCCCCTTTAGCCTGTCAACACCACACTCTCCGTAAAGGCCTAGACCTTCGGTCTACACAAGAGTGTCGCAAACGCGAAGCCGCTCGGCAGTGACGCCAGGGAAGTGGACTGGGCGCTTAGGGGCCCCCCGCTTTCAGACTCGTGCTCATTCGAAGCGGCGTCGCAGCTTGCGGAATAAATAGTCAGCAAATTATTATGCACTGCAATTTCTTCTTCGCATCTGCACAAATTTGTGGCAGATGGCTTCGGGTTGACCTTACGTGAGAGAAGTTGGTGAGCGCAACGCGAGCAATCAGGGCCTTGACCCCACCGGACATTGCGGCACGCAAGGGTGGGACGCCGCTGGTCTGTCTGACTGCCTATACAACGCCCATTGCACAACTGGTCGATGCTCACTGCGATGTGGTGCTTGTCGGTGACAGCGTCGGCATGGTGCTTCACGGGTTGCCTTCGACGCTCGGCGTCACGCTCGAAATGATGATCCTGCACGGCCAGGCTGTGCGGCGGGGCCTCGAACGGGCGCTGATGGTCGTCGACATGCCGTTCGGCTCCTATGAGGAAAGTCCTGAACAGGCTTTTCGCAATGCTGGTCGCGTGATGGCGCAAACTGGCTGCGCGGCGGTTAAGCTCGAAGGCGGCGAAAGCATGGCCGCGACCATACGCTTCCTTGCTATGCGTGGCGTGCCGGTGATGGCTCATGTGGGGCTGACGCCGCAGGCGGTGAATGCACTCGGCGGCTACCGCGTCCAGGGGCGGGGCGACGATGCCGATCGCATCCAGCGTGATGCGGTCGCGGTCGCCGAAGCAGGCGCCTTTGCGGTCGTGCTGGAGAAGACACCTGAAGCCCTGGCGCGGCGGATCACGCAGGAGATCGCGATCCCGACCATCGACATTGGCGCCTCGCCGGCCTGCGACGGCCAGATCCTCGTCGTTGACGATATGCTGGGCCTGTTCGGCGCCTTTCGTCCAAAATTCGTCAAGCGGTACGCCGAACTGGGCGAGGCGGCTTCCGCGGCAGTCTCGGCCTACTCGCATGACGTTCGTGAGCGCCGCTTTCCAGCGGCAGAACACGTGTTCGGGGACGAGCCGAAGACCTGAAAAGAGGAGATCCAACGTGGGCATTCCCATTATTCGGACAGTTGCTGAACTGCGCAGCATAGTTGCCGTGTGGCGCCGGGATAGTTTGAAGGTGGCGGTCGTGCCGACCATGGGCGCTCTCCACGAGGGTCACCTCAGCCTTGTGCGTGCCGCCCTCGCAAAGGCTGATCGGGTGATCGTCACGCTCTTTGTCAATCCGAAGCAGTTCAACAGCCCGGCGGATCTGATCGCCTATCCGCGAACCGAGTATGACGATGCCGCCAAACTGGCGCCGCTCCGCGCCCACATCCTCTATGCGCCCGACGCGGCGGATGTGTATCCGCAAGGTTTTGCCACGACGGTTTCGGTGAGTGCGGTGAGCGAGGGGCTTTGCGGCGCGTTCCGGCCTGGCCATTTCGACGGGGTGGCGACCGTCGTCACCAAGCTTTGTCTCCAGACCGGTGCCGATATGGCATTCTTTGGCGAGAAGGATTTCCAGCAATTGCATGTGGTGCGGCGGCTTGTTCGCGATCTCGACATTCCCATCAAGATCGTCGCCTGCCCGACGGTGCGTGAAGGTGATGGGCTGGCGATGTCCTCGCGCAACGCGCGGCTGTCGGCTGCGGAACGGCGCGCGGCACCCCGCCTTGCCGAAATCTTGTTCGAAACTGCCCGGCGGCTGAACTGCGAAGATTGCATCGATCGTGTGCTCGATGAGGCACGGCAGGCCATCCTTGCTGCAGGCTTTTCGCAGGTCGAGTATCTTGAGCTGCGGTCAGGCGAGGACCTGGCTGTCATCGCCATCCCCAACCGACCGGCGCGACTGCTCGTCGCCGCCTCGCTTGGCCAGACGCGGCTGATCGACAATGTCGAAGTGTGGTCGCCAGGCTCGGTACAAGGTTTCGTGCAGGCCGCCGCCGCAGCGTGATGTTCTTCGCTGCTCTCCCAGCAAGCAAGGAGCGCCTCCAAGGTTCTCGTCACGCCGGGCGCTGCCGCATTGGGATGTGCCCTGCACACCACCGGCGACAATCCACGCAGCCAATGGGCGCCTGAGTTGCTGCCCGCCCTCTAGTCTTAGTCTAGACGCCGATCACGAGCGCGCCGCCGGTAAGCCCGGCTCCGGCCGCGGCGAGCAGAAGCCTTTCGCCCGGCGCAAGCGGGTTGGCCTGATGGGAGAGGGACAGCGACAGCGCAATTGTCGCGGCAGAGGAATTGCCGAACTCTGCAATGCTTCTCACCACCTTCTCAGGGCCAATATCGAGCTTGTCGGCGACGGCATCGAGAATGCGGGCGTTGGCCTGGTGTGGAACAAACCGATCCACGGACTGAGCTGAAACGTTCGCTATTTCCAGCGCCTCGACCGAACAGCGCGCCATCATCTCGACCGCCTTGGCGAACACGGCGCGTCCATCGGCGATTGTCATGCGGGTTTCGGCTATGTCGAAATCTCCGCCAAACGGCCGGCTGCTGCCGCCTGCCGGGATCTGAATCAGGCCATAACCCGATCCGTCGGAATCCAGCGAAGCGCCGAGGACACCGTGATACGGATCGGACGACGGGACCAGCAAGAGCGCGCCCGCGGCGTCGGCGAACAGCACCGCGCTGGCACGTTCGGCTGGGTTGATGCGGCGGCTCAGAATATTGGCGGCAATGACCAGCGCCGGCTTGCCGTGCGTGCGCACGAAGGCGTCGGCGAAAGTAAGCGCATAAACGAAACCGGCGCAGGCGCCGGCAAGATCGACCGCGCCGGCATGAGCAAGGCCCAGACGATGCGCGACCAGCGGCGCGCTTGGCGGCAGCAGATGATCGGGCGTCGATGTTGCCAGTAGCAGAAGGCCGATCGCGGCGCGGTCGGTGCCAGCCATGTCCAGCGCCATATCTCCCGCCTGCCCGGCCAGGCCCGATAACGTGTCGGAAGGCTCGGCCCAGCGGCGTGACCGGATGCCAGTCCGCCTCTCGATCCAGCCGGCTTCCAGGCCAAGCGAGGCCTCGATTTCGGCATTCGGCACGGTCCGCGCCGGCGCGTGGTGGCCGAGACCGATGATCTTCGCGCCTCGGATCATCCGGCTTGCCCAACAAGGTCGGCGGCCTCGTCGATCGCATCATGCAAGCGACCAAGCTCGCTGGCGCTTACGCAGTAGGGCGGCAGGAGATAAATTACATTGCCGAGCGGGCGTACCAGGAGATCGCGCTCAAGGAAGAAAGCGCGCAGCTTCGGGCCGATTTCAGCCAGGTAGCCGGAGTTGGCGACCGCCAGTTCGAAGGCGGCAACCGTGCCGGTCACCCGGACATCGGCGAAGCGGGGATCTCCGGCAAAGCGGCGAGCCCCTTCGGCCTGCAGTCGCGAGAGGGTTGTGACGCGCTCCATGACCGGCTCGTCGCGCCAGACTGCGATGTTGGCAAGTGCGGCCGCGCAGGCGATCGGATTGGCGGTATAGGAGCTCGAATGAAAGAAGGTGCGGCTGCGATCCGGCGAATAGTAGGCCCGAAAGATGGCGTCGGTGGCGAGCGTGGCGGCAAGCGGGATCGCGCCGCCGGTCAGCCCTTTCGACGTGCACAATATGTCGGGCGCAATAGCTGCTTGCTCGCAGGCAAACAGGGTGCCTGTCCGGCCCCAGCCGGTCATCACCTCATCGGCGATGAACAGCGTCCCGGAGGCCGCGGCGATACGTTTCAATTCGGCCAGGATGCTTGGCGAATACATCCGCATGCCGCCTGCGCCCAGGACCAGCGGTTCTACGATCAGCGCCGCCGCCTTGCGATCACGGCTGAACGCCTCGAAAGCGTCGAGCGTTTCCTGCTCGCGGCCCGCGGCAGGGAAAGGGATGGTGTCGACGTGGAAGAGCAGGGGTTCGTAGGCGGCGTTGAAGACGCCGCGGGCGCCGACGCTCATCGTCCCGATTGTGTCGCCGTGATAACTCGATTCCATCACAACGATACGCGAGCGCGGCGCGCCGATGTTGCGGAAATAGCCAAGCGCCATTTTGAGCGCCACTTCGACACTGGTCGAGCCGCTGTCGGAATAGAACACCCAGTCCAGACCCTTCGGCGCCAGGCCGATGAGCGCGCTCGCCAGCTCTTCGGCGGGCGCGTGGGTGAGACCGGCAAATATGATCTGGTCGAGCGTTTCGGCAGTTGAGCGGATTGCCTCGACGATTGCGGGATGGCGATGGCCGTGGGTCACCACCCACCATGAGGATATCGCGTCGAGAATGCGCCTTCCGTCATCCGTCTGCAGGTAGGCGCCTTCCGTCCGAACAATGTTCGGCAGCGCCGGTTCGACGGCGTGCTGGGTAAAGGGATGCCAGACGGCCGAGCGGCTCATGCGCTGGCCTGCTGAAAAGGCACCATGTCGAAATGCGCTGCCATGGCCGACAGGAGAGTGTCGGGCGCCAGCGGATCGAGGAAAGGCAAGCGACCAAGCACACGCACCTTGCCGATCGCAGCGATCGTGCATTCAGTGTCGGGCATAGGGTCACCAATGAACGCTATGCCCAAAAGCGGAATGTCGCGGCGGCGCAGCGCCTCGATCGATAGAAGCGTGTGGTTGATCGTGCCGAGCGCCGTGCGCGCACAAAGCACGACCGGCGCGCGCCAGCGGGCGAACATGTCAATGAACAGGAAGTTGCGCGTGAGCGGCACCATGAGACCGCCAGCTCCCTCGACGATCAGCGGACGCGCCATTATGGGCAGAACGAGGCGGTCGGGATCGATCAAAGCGCCATCGAGTTCGGCGGCGCGATGCGGCGAGAGCGGTCGCACGAGCCGCCAGGCTTCCGGGACGATCCGATCTGGGGGCAGCTCCGCGAGCCTGGCTACCGTCTGGGTATCGGTTTCGCCGTCGAGCCCCGACTGCACCGGTTTCCAGTAGGCGCCATTGAGCAGGCCGGCCAGACCAGCCGCTATAACCGTCTTGCCGATTCCGGTGTCCGTGCCGGTGATGACGAAGGTTTGGCTCATGCCGCCATTCGCTCCCATTCCTCTGCCAGTGCCTTGATCATCGCAGCGACGTCGGCCTGCTCGACATTGAGCGTCAGCGAAATCCTGAGCCGCGCGGTGCCTTCAGGCACGGTTGGCGGGCGGATACCGCGCACGTCGAAGCCGCGCGCCTGCAGCGAGTGGGCGAGCGCCATGGCGCGGGCGTTGTCGCCCACGATCACCGGAAGGATCTGCGAGCCGCTCGGTGTGATTGCGCAGCGGGCTTCGATCTCCCGGCCGGCGAAGGCGACGAGTGCTGCCAGCCGCTCGCGGCGCTCGGGTTCGTCACGTAGGATGGCGAGCGCCTCGGTTGCAGCGACCGCCATAAGCGGCGAGGGGGCGGTGGCATAGATGAACGGTCGGCAACGGTTGATGAGATAGTCGCCGATTACCTTGGGTCCGGTCACCAGCGCGCCGGAGGCGCCGAGCGCCTTCCCGCAAGTGTGCAACAGGACAACGTTGTCGCGGCCTTCGAGGTCGTGCGCAAGGCCGCGTCCGTCGGGACCATACACGCCGGTGGCATGCGCCTCGTCGATCAGGAGGAATGCGTCGTGACCGTCGGCAAGTGCTGCCAGATCAGCAAGGGGCGCGCGGTCGCCGTCCATGGAATAGAGGCTCTCGACCACGATCCACGGGCGGCCGGTGCCGCCCGAACGGCGCCACGCCAAGATGGCGTCTTCGAAGCCGTCGACGTCATTATGTGGGACCTCCGCCACCGCCGCCCGGCCAGCCCGCGCGCCCTCATGGGCGCTGGCATGGATGAGTGCGTCAAGCACGACGAGGTCACCCTTTTGGGGAAGGGTCGTCAGGACGGCGAAATTCGCGACATAGCCCCCGCTGAAGAAAAGCGCACGTTCGACACCGAAGAAGCGCGCCGCTTCGGCTTCAAGCGTCTCGTGCTCGGGCGTATTGCCGCGCAACAGGCGAGACCCCGTGGCGCCGATCGGCGTGCCGGCAGCGAGTGCTGCTGCGACGGCTTTGGCCAGGCGCGGCGAGGCTGCCAATCCGAGATAATCATTGGAGGCGAAATCGAGGCCGGTACGCGGCGACAGCGCGCGCAAACGGTTCTTGCGCGCAAGCCCGCTTAGCGTCGTCTCGTAACGGTCGAGCAAGCCCCCTGCGCTCACCGGGCGGAAAGCTCCATTGGTTCAATACCGAGCTTACGAAACAGGGCAGTGTCCTTATCCTCACTCGGATTGTCCGCCGTCAGCAGCGTATCGCCGACAAAGACCGAATTGGCGCCGGCAAACAAGCACAGCGCCTGCATCTCCTCGCTCATTGCCGTGCGGCCGGCCGACAGGCGAACATGGGATTGCGGCATCAGGATACGGGCGAGCGCAATCGTGCGGACGAATTCGATCGGCTCTATCGGCTGCGCCTCACCAAGCGGTGTGCCTTTAATCGGTATCAGCATGTTGATCGGAACGCTGTCGGGCGGCTCCGGCAGATTGGCAAGGGTCACCAGCATGTCCACGCGGTCAGCCAGTTCCTCGCCCATGCCGACAATGCCGCCGCAGCAGACTTTGATGCCGCTGTCGCGAACATTGTCCAATGTTTCGAGCCGGTCGGCGAACGAGCGCGTCGTAATGACTTCGCCGTAGTAGCGCTCGGACGTATCGATCTTGTGATTGTAGTAGTCGAGCCCTGCCGTCTTCAGTTGCTGAGCCTGCTCAAGATTGAGCATGCCAAGCGTCATGCAGGTTTCCATGCCGAGCGCCTTGACGCCTTCGACCATTGCGACCACCGCGTCCATGTCGCGCCCTTTGGGGCTGCGCCAAGCCGCGCCCATGCAATAGCGCGTCGCACCCATATCGCGCGCCTTGCGGGCTTCCTCGATGACGCGTTCGACCGCCATCAGCTTGGAGGCCTTCAGTCCGGAATTGTGATGCGCGGACTGGCTGCAATAACCACAATCCTCGGGGCAGCCGCCGGTCTTGATGCTCAGCAGCCGGCTGAGCTGAACGCGGTTGGGATCAAAGTTCGCACGATGGACGCAATGTGCGCGAAACAGCAGTTCGTTGAAGGGAGACTCGTAGAGGGCCCGGGCTTCGGCTTGGCTCCACAGGCGGCGGCTTCTGGCAGCTCCCCTACCTGCGGTCGAACCTTCCGTGGGCGAAACAAGCGTCATGATTTCCCCTATCCGTGAGCAGGCCCGCGCTGTTTACAGCAGGCGGCGGGTTTTTCCAGCCGAAATCTGAAATTCACTGCGGGTCAAAATGTCATTTCCCTCCGCCAGCATAATGGGCCCAAGAACCGACCGAGGCGAAGTGTCGGCAGGACGCGGGCGCATTTGCTCGACCTGGCCTTGAGGACCCTGCCGGTTCGGCTCCTCGCCGGTGTGTCCAGAACAATCCTAATCAAGCTGGTAACATGTCATTCAGCCGGACTGTCTATAGCAACACTATGACGCCGCGCAGCAAACGGATTCTGGGCAAATCTACAGTCGTGACGATAATTGCAGTCGTCGCGACTTTCGGGCTGTCGTTCACGGCAAGACTTGGCCTGCAGATGCCGATCGACTGGCTGAGTTGGGTGGAATGCACCGTCATCCCGATTCTCATCGGATTGCCCGTTAGCGCCTTTATTTTCACCCAGGGGGAAACGATCCAGGAAACATGCGACAAGTTGGAGAAATCATACACAGCCCTGAGGGACGCACATGATAGGCTGACCTTCGTGACCAGTCACGACCCGATGACGGGCCTTCTCAGTCGCGGTGAATTTATCGCAAGGATGGACAGAAAGCGTGACGAAGGTGAATGCGACACACTGCTCCTGATCGATCCGGATCACTTTTCCATGATAAACGACCAACACGGCCATTCCAAAGGTGACGAGGCTTTGGTTCGAATTGCAAAGGCGCTCGTTTATCTGACACGCCCGGGAGACTCGATCGGTCGTCTTGGCGGAGAAGAGTTTGGTGTGTTGCTACGCAGCGCGCGTAAAGAGCAGGCAGGTACCATCGCGGAAAACATACGCCGTCTTATCGAGGCGGGCCCGATGGCGAAAGGCCAACAGGACGGCGTGAAAGTGACTGTCAGCATCGGCGGCGCGGAAATCTCTCCCGATGCAGATGCTCAAGACGTCCTTCGCACCGCCGGACGCTGCCTTTTTGAAGCGAAACAGCGTGGACGAAATCGTGTTTCGTTCGACTATGAATCGGCCAAATTGCGGGCCGTGACGCCATAACCCAGCTTAGGCCCAGCCTGACGCGGGCAGAGTGTTGCCTGATGGGCCTGCTTTCGGCCTGCCCATCTGCACGACCAGCCCCAGCCAGATCACAAGCCGCACAGCCTTGCGGACCGTTTTTCCAGTAGACGGCATTGTTGGAGCCGTCTCCCAAGTGACACAAAAAAGCCCGCTCCATTGTCTGGAGCAGGCCTTTATGTGCGGTACTCAGAACCGTGCCGCTGCGCGAAAGATAGAAGCGAATGGTAAACACCGACTGAAGGTCGATGCCGTTTTGATGGCCTTTGAGCTTCCGGCCCTGCCAGCCGACAAAGCTGGCGAGTTGACAGCCTGCTCAATGCAGGCCGAACTCGCGCAATCCCTCCCCTCGCGATAGCGCATAAACCGGCTTTCGCTGCGCTCGCGCGGCCGCGGCAAGTCAACGGTGATGAAGCCGCGCCGCGCCGACCTTATCGCAGCACCCTGTCGGCGAGATAGATCGCCTAACTCGAGTTCATGGGGAACGATGACCACGGATCGGCAGCCACTCGCTGCTTTCAATCCAGCTCCGCCACGCGGGATGTTCGGTTACCCGGCAAACGGCTGCCCAGCAATTGCGCAGGCTCGCGATGTTGTCTTTAACTGACCGGTCGTGACGCCATCCGAGAATGCCGGGTCTTGCAATTTTTTCTTTGCTGCGTCTAATTCCAATGCCTTGATCTGAACCGGCCTGGCACAACTGCCAGGCCACACTGCAATTGTTACGAAGGAATACGTAGATATGGCGACCGGCACCGTGAAGTGGTTCAACAGCACCAAGGGATTTGGATTCATCCAGCCCGACAATGGTGGTCAGGACGTTTTCGTCCACATTTCCGCTGTCGAACGCGCGGGCCTCTCGACCCTCGCTGACGGCCAGAAGATCAATTATGAGATCGAGCAGGACCGCCGCACCGGCAAGTCTTCTGCTGGCAGCCTCAGCAAAGCCGGCTGAGTTTTCTGCTGCGTCCCGGCAAGAGCCGGACGCGGCAGGTCCCGGATGTACTGGCGACCGCTCGACAAGAGCGAGCAAGGACATGGCTAAACCGCAAGGCCGGGGCAGCAGATTGCTGCAAGGGCGTTGCGAATTCCTATGAAATAGAGTCGTTCGAAGGGAAAGGCGGGGCTGGTCCCGCCTTTTGATTCCGCGCAGATTACGCCAATGGCTGCTGCCCACCAGAACGAAGCCCAAAGATTGATGTCAGGCTGCGGCCTTCTTGCGCGTCTGTTTCTTGGGCGCCGTCGCTTCCGCCTCTTTCGGTTTGCGGCCGAGACCCATCGTCTTGGCCAACGCCGAGCGCGTGGCGGCGTAGTTCGGCGCGACCATGGGATAATCCGAAGGCAGACTCCATTTGGCACGATATTCGTCCGGCGTCAGCCCATAGCGGCTCGACAGATGGCGCTTGAGCGACTTGAATTTCTTCCCGTCGTCAAGGCAGATGATGTAGTCCGGCGTCACTGACTTCCTGATCGGCACAGCAGGCTTGAGAGCCTCCGTCATTTCTGCGGGAACGTTGCCAATCGTGCCTTTCAGTGCTGCGTGCACTTGGCCGATCAGCGCAGGAAGATCGCTCACCGGGACCGGATTGTTGGAGACATAGGCTGAGACGACATCGGCGGTGAGCTCGATGAGGGCGTCGATGTTGTTGTCGGCTTCTTCTGTCATGAAAAATCTCCGGGTGGGCTGAAAGACAGTCGGCGAAGTGTTGCTTCATAGTGGCGGTTGTCGGTGGAAGCAACAAAACCCCGACAAATGCTAACCGAGATAAGCATGATCAGACGGTTGGCGACGCGACCTGCCAGCAGGCTCATTGGCGTTGCGGCAGCAGGGCTGAACCAGCCGCCTGTTGCTTGCCCCTGCTCCTCTTCGGGTGGCGGGCCTTTTGCTTTCGGCGTCACCGCTTCTCGATGATCGATCGCCAACTGTCCGCGTCCGCATCCCGAGCTTGTCAAATATGGAAAGCGAGCGTGCCGGTTTGCCGCGGCGCCATGGCCCTGAGCCTGCCTGGCGGCCGGGCCCATGTTTCGGCCAATCATCTCGACGGTGACGAGGCGTAACGATGAAATGTCTCGCGAGCAAGGTGAGTTGGTGCATCGCGCGGAACGCCTCCGTGGCGCGCCCCGAAGTCGTGATCATATACGGCTCGTACGCGTCCTCAACTGCCGCAGCTTTCATCGGCTCCGCACTTCGCCATCCGGGCTTGGGACACTGCCTGCTCTGCTTCCGTGCAAAGTCCGCGATGGCGGCTCGATTCCTCGGCCGAGACGCCATTTTTGGGCGGCAATTCCAGCGCCGGCCCTGAACGGATCATGCCGCATATCTCTTGGATTCCCCATCGTCGTGGCCCCGCTTAACCCGGCCGGGCCTCCCGACCGCCGGATCGATAATGATGATCGCCTCTGGAGAATTGTTCTTGTTGTCGAGCGCGACGGTCTCCACCGTCTTGCCGTGTTCGACTCTTTGCCAATGGCCGGCACGCGGCCGAGCGATGTCATGGGCGTCGCAGGCCTGCGCGACGTGCTGGTCCCTGACGCCATGTAGTCTTGCGATCTCGGTCATCGGTTTCGACCAGACAAGCCCATGAAGCTCGGCACGCGTCATTTTCAGCATGTTTCTTTCCGCTCGCATCAGTCATGAGCAACGCCAGTCAGCCTGTCGACACGACGAGGTCCCCTGCCTTATCTGCACCGTGTGAAGTTTTTTGGGTCGCTCAGGCCGCGTCACCCCAGCCTATCTTCCTCCACCTCCAACAGCGAAGCATTCAATCCTAATTCGTGAAGCATGGAGAAAACAAAAATTTGACTGGCAACCCAGGCTTCTGCGGCGCCGAGTTTCCCTGGATGCGAGAGCCAAACAGCCCAACCCACTGCGGAATGCTTGCTGCCTAGATCTCGCTCCAACCGGCCGAGCGCCCTCTGCGGTGCAGCTGTCAATCCGGACTTTCCGACGCCAAACGTCGCCGCATCCGTTCACGGCTCAATCGTGATTGTCCATTCCACCGCCGTCGCTTCCTCTCCAGACAAAGCGACGGTGATGGAATGCGCAGGCCTGACAACCCGTGTCCAACCCAGAGAAGTTTCCACTCGCGTCCTTACGGGCGCGATACAAAGGGCACAGGCTGAACCTGGCTGCCGGGAGCAGGGCTTGTCGACCGCTGGATCGAAAGCGCGAGACGAGGAGGACAACCAGCCGCGGCAACGAATGACAATTGCACGACGTGATTCCATCCTTCGTGCGCGACCACAGGAGAGGCCACGTGACGGAACTGACAAAACATCTCGGCACCGTGATGGTGAAGTCGGACGGCACCGTCCTGTCGGCTCCCGGGCGCATCAGGATACGGCGGCGCGGTGGCTCGGCACGGCGCCTCAGAATGTCGAGACGAATTTCTGGCTCCGCTGGACGCTGGATGCCTCGTTCCCTAACCTGAAAGGCACGTCCGCTTTGGCGTTTTGCGCTCAAAAGGAATCGTTTAGTCTTTCTCCGGCTGGCGTTCTGGTGGGACATTCTATCCGCCTTGTCTGCAGAGGAAACTATGAAGAGACTATTGTTTGCATTTGCATTTTCGGTGGCGACATCGGGAGCGTTCGCTTCCGGGCTTGGTGTCTCATTTGAATGGGGACCTACGAAAAGGCAACAAATCGGCACCAGAATGAATATGGCCGCGCGAACTGACAGACGCGTCAACTATCGGCATCTCGCATGGTCGGTGGCAGTGGACTTGGCGCGAGATCCGCCCACCGTGCTAGCGCGGTTCCCCATCAACGTCGTCGCGGTTTCGCTTGGCGAGAAAAACGCCCGCGTGTGGCAGAATATATCGGCAATCCGATCTCAATAAAAGTCGAGGAGATCGGCGAAAGCGCTTTCGATACCGCCGGCAGGGAACGCCTAACTTTCCAAGGGCGGGAAGCTGGTCCAGGACGGCGGCGCGGACCTCTTGCCGGCCGGGCATCGGGTGGCCGGATGCTGGATCGAGGCCTTTGCTTTTCAACGTTGAACTGCCGCCAGCGCCGTTTTGCGGGCATGGAAGAGCGGTCCGCCGCACAGTTGCGCGCGATCCATCTCGCTTCCGCGAGCCTGATGATAACGCACAAAAAAAGGGCGCCCGGGAACTGGGCGCCCTTCTCATCGACGAAATGCTCGGATTGGAGGTCCGTGATCAAGCAATCCGCCGACAACCTCTTCGAACCTCACCACAATGGTTCAGCCGCAAACTGAAGGCTCGCAGTTACCGCTTCGAACGCAGCAACGGGCCCTTCAATCCTCAGAACGAGCGCTGAAAGCGGAGGAAACCGCCAACGTTGTTCTTCTTGTCGGCAGCGGTCCAGTTGCCGTACGGGGTGCCGTCGTTGAAGTGACCATAGTGATCGTAGTCAACTTCCGCGGTCATCGTGAGGCCAGAGACGATGTCGTAGGCAACGTTCGCCGCCACGCCATAATTCTTGTCCTGGTCACCCGAAACCTGCAAGTTGAACGAGGTCTTCTCGTTGAACTTGTAGGTGCCACCGCCCCACACAGCCCAGTGACCGCCCCACTGCTTGTAGAAGCCGCGACCGCTGGCAAAGTCGACATAGTTGTCGTCAGTGCCGTAGCCGGCCATGATGAACAGCGACAGCGCGTCGTTGACGTTGACGTCCAACCGAACCTTGCCGGCCCATTCTTCGTAGTTGCTGTCATAGGCGACGACGCCGGTGATGGCGCCCCAGCCCTGCGTATACTTCACGCCACCGACGACATGCGGAACATAGCTGTCGATCGTGCCCACGTAAAAGACATTGTTGGTGTCCACCGAACCTTCTTCGAGTGAAACAACCGCCGAGAAGCCGTTGCCAGCATCGAAGTTGTACTGGACGACGTTGGTATAGAAATCACCGTACGGAACGATCGTATCGTTGATCACGTTGCCGGCGTAGCCGATGAACGAATCGAAGGCTGAATCGTCCAAACCGACGCGAAGGCCGCCGAGTTGGATCCAAGCCTTATTCAACGTAGCGCCCTTGTTGTGAGCGGGATTGCCGTCGTCCCCAGCGTAGTAGGCCGAGTTACCGAAGTTGAAGCGGGATTCGGTGTAGGTCTTCAACGTGCCGAGTTCGGTTTCCTGGCCCGTCCAGGTCTTCAGCGAGAATCGGGCGTTCTTGTGCCAAGTGCCCTGGTCCTTGCCGTTGAGAACGTCTGTCGAACGTGCGCCATCGAAGCTGCCGACATCGCCAGCGCTGATGTCGTAACGGACATAACCGCCGATGCGCAGGCAGGTTTCGGTGCCGGGGATGTAGAAGTAGCCCGAGCCATAGACGTCGCAGATCTTGACGTATTCGGCCGGTTCCGGCTCGGCGACGACGACGGCGTCGGCGGCCCGCGCACCGGAAACTGCGATCAGGGCCGCAGCTGAGCCGAGAAGAAGGCTCTTGATGTTCATGCTTGATCTCCATTCATTGATTTGACAAGGGCGAGGACGTCGATGGACGAACCGCTCCCTGTCCCCACGATCGAAAAAGATGCGCATCGCGATGCATCCTTCCCTGCTCGAACGCTATTCACCGGGCGAATTAGTGCAAGTTCAAATTCCGTTTGCCGGACACATAACGAAGTATCAGTTGCATTTTTATCACTAAATACTCGGAATTACTTGCACAAATTGTACAACTATACATTTGCACAAATCGCACAATTGGTACATTCGCTGTTTGCGCACGTATAGAATGTGCGCGAGCAGCCACCGGCGTCCGGCCAATCGTCAGATCGATCCAACCAGAGAAACAGCCTGGGCGGCCGATGAAACAACTTCTGTGTTCATACCTTCTCTGAGCAATTCGATAGGGACGCGACCCTTGAGAAGAGGCGAGGGGCTGATCAGCCACAGCCAAGCCAATCTGGGATCGGAGATCGAGGAAAGGACCTGCCTGATTCCGGGCATAGGCCTGCCGTCGATGAACTGAGCTAGGGGAAATACATGCTTACGGGAGCCTCTCCGAAAGGCAACCACATCATTGTGCCGCTGCCACCAATGCAGCGTGGACCGCGGTATTCCAAAACGTCTCTCGAGATGCGTCGACCCCGCAACTGGACCGGCCCACTCTGCAATGCGCGCGCCTTCTCTCGGACAATCTTTCAGAACCGGATGCCCGAGCGGATGATCGGCTGCCCGGGGTCGCGAAGCGATCTCACCCGCCTGGGCGTTTAGCCGTCGCGCTGCTTCGGCCTCGAGCCTACCAAGAAATTCGGCGGCCACGGCGGTCGTATCGTTGGAAGGAGAACCCGAAGGCGCAAAAAAAGCAACCTTGTCACCCTGCTTCGCCTCATCGCATTGGGCAAGAATGCGCTGCACCTCCCTCATGACAAAGCTTGAAAGCTCGGTCTGGCGCTTTTCATCCCCAAGATCACTCGACGCGGACATATGTGGCTTTCCCAATAGCATTCCCTCAGCAAGCCGCCGAAAGAGCGTTGAAGACACGAAGTTTGGGGGACGGCGATGTGTTGCGTTTTCGTATGCTCGCAACCTAGCAGCCGTCTTGCGGCTTCAACTTGTGCCTCTCAATAAAAAAAGGGAAGAACATCAATGGACGACCGTCTTGCCCCCACGATCGAAACAGACGCACATCGCAGTGCATGCTTCACAGCGCGAAGCTATCCGTGACGCTCATTTGTGCAAGTTCAAAGTTTATCTTGCAAGCTTTGTATAATTAGACGTTGCTTTTATGCAACAATGTGCCAAGTGTTACTTGCACAAATCGCACGTATTGCACATTTGGACGAACTGTACATTCGACCGAGACTTTGACGCACGCATTTACTGGCGGTATACATCCTTCACCATTGCCGCAAGGCATTGGCCCGGCGCGCGGCACCTCCTTCATGACAAAGGGTAAAAGCCCGTCCTCGGGCGTTTCATTTCCAAGATCACTTCATCCACTCATACGGGCTTCCGGAGCGAGACCGTGGCTTCGGACGGTGCAAAGGAATATCCCGTTATAATCGAATTGATTATAAGGACATATTTCTACGTTGAGTATAAAGGATGTCAAGCCCGCGCCAGCGGTAATTTTGTCCCGGCGACCGCCGTTTCGTAGAGGACATCTTGGCGGAAGCGATAAAGCTTCGCCGACCGACCGCCGGTATCAAAAGCACTTTCGCCGGTCTCCTCCACCAGTTCCTGCTGCTCCATCAACCGGCGAAAGTTCTGCTTATTGATGAGCCTGCCGGCGAGCGCTTCCACGGTCCGCTGCAGTTGCAGCAGCGTGAAGGCCGATGGCATCAGCTCGAAGACGACGGGCCTGTATTTGATCTTCGAACGCAAGCGCGCAATGGCTGTGGCCAAGATGCGGCGGTGATCACCAATCATCGATTCGCCTAGCATCGAGGCACGCGCGGCCGACCGCCTGTTGCGCGTTGCATCTTCCACGAGGCGTGCTTCGTAGAGCAGTTCATAGCGGCTCAGAGCCAATTCTTCATTCCATGACCGGCCCTCGAGGCCGAACGCAACCGTGGCTTGACGCCGGCGCTTCATGCGGATCGCGCTTTCTGCCCAAGCGAGAAGGCGCGGCGATATCGTGTTCTCAATTATCGGGGGCGTTCCGAAGCGATGGTCTTCCCAAGGGAAGTATTGGTACCAGCTTCGCCAAACGCACCCCTGCGTGCCAGTAGCGTCGTCTTTGCGGGTCAACGCCAGATAGCTAATCGAGATAATCCGCTGCTGGTCAACCTCATCGACGCGATCCCGGTCGGCGAACGTATAAAGCTGCTCGATGTAGCCCAGTGGATGCCTATTCCAGCCAGTCTCTCAATCCGGTCTGAAGCGATCGGCGTTCAAACGCGAAGGGCCCTGATGGTAGGGTATCACCCTGTCCCATCGTGAGGGCTAGTGGTTCCCCGTCGTTTACAGCCACGACTACGGCAATCAGGTCCACTCTGACGTCATTTGCCATGCTGGTGGTTGTGTCTTTCCTTGTTCCCTTTGCCCGCTCGACCATGGTTCCAAAAAACGTTGCGAGAATTCAGAATAGCACCTTACGGGATCCTAATAGGCCAGCGGGTGCCGCACATCTAATCGGAAACCGAGATTCACCTACAGGCATGGGAAACGCCTCGTCAGGCCTGTGACGGCCAATTGAGATTCGCGATTGTGGCCCTCAGGAAAGAGCGAGCAGCGGCCTCGCTCTTTCCTGCCTTCTATCGCCTTGGTCGGTAGTGACGAGGACGGCGCCTAGCCCTCGGCTGCAGATAGGGCCGTCAGTATCTTGTCTTCGGAACGGCGGTCGCGACTGCCGCCGTTGGCACATTTCGGCTGTGGAGCGAGCGGGTCTTTCGATCCTTATCGAGGGTCGGACGATCAACTACGAAATCCAGCAGGATCGCCGACGGGCAAAATCCTCCGCCGGACTCTCAGCAAGGTACGCCAACCGTCCCTTGCGCTCCATCCGGACCAGGCGGATGGCAAAGGCATGTGCCGACCCGCCGCAGCGCCCTCGGGCCCCACCGAAGACATCAAAGCGGTATGTGCGCGGGGCGGGCTCGTATTCGGCAAATCGGACTGCGCGGCGTCCAACTCGTCAACTCACCGGCTATCGAAAACCTTCCAAGGAGAATGCAGGGCGGTGTCCCGTCAGATTCCATGTGACATGAATTGCCGTCAACGTGCGTTCGTGATTGCTGAGTCTATGTCACGTCCTCGCTTGCTGCCCGAAAAGGGTTCCCGAGCTACGCATACCTACCTGGCAAAAATCCACATCCGGTTCGTGACCCATTGGGTCACAGTTACCAAAGCGACCCGGTGACCGTTGTTGGCGTCGAGGAAGCTCTTAGCTCAAACGTGTTCCGATGGGGAATCGACCTTTTCAATCACGGCTATTACTTGGAAGCTCACGAAGCCTGGGAGCCTCTTTGGCACGCTGCGAAACAAAGCGCTCAGCATCGGCTGTTCTTCAAGGGATTGATCCTGTTGGCGGCGGCCGGGGTGAAGATCCGCGAAGGAAAGCAGGTCGCCGCCGCGCGCCATGCGGCAAAGGCCGAACGGGGTCTTTGAGACTCGGGATGACACCTGCCGCGCTTGCAGTATATGCCGCAGCGGCCCGTAACTTCCCCGGCTGTTTTGCGAGAGCCGATTGCCACAGTGCTCTCGGCGGACTTGGGGAGTTGCGAATGTCGTCTAGGCGGATAGCATGCCTTCGTCCACCTGCTCCCAGGCATTCTCCAACGGTTTCTTTGCCGTCGCAAGCCACGAGACTGAAGCGGCTCACCGCCGACGCCTTGCCCACGCTCCTGATCTCTTGTCCTGCCTTGCGGGCAAGATCAGGCTGTCGCCGACGATGTCTGCGACCCAGTGGAAGTTTCCGGTGTCTGGTAGTTGTGCGCCAGGATGACGGCGTTTCGGCGCCGCTTCAAATCGAGGATGGCGTCGATATCGTCGACGAAAGTCAGCCATTCGGCTGGCGGGATCACGCGCCGGACGCGATCGTACAGGGAAGCGCCCGAAAGCAGCACGGTGCTCATCGAGCCCTCCGATTATATTCCAACTGAATATAACGCGTATATATTCGTGGAGAGTATAAGCGGTCAACCCCGTGCCAGCGGCAATTTTGTCCCGGCTATCACCCTCTCGTCGAGAACAGCGTGGCGGAAGCGAAAAAGTTGCGCCGGCCGGCCGCCGGTTTCCGCGGTCGTCTCACCGGTCTCTTCGACCAGCTCCTGCTGTTCGATCAGGCGGCGAAAGTTCGGCTTCCGCACGAGCCTGCCGGCGAGTGCCTCCACCGTGCGCTGCAGCTGCAAAAGCGTGAAGATCGGCGGCATCAGTTCGAATACGACCGGCCGGTATTTGATCTTGGAGCGTAGCCGCGCAATGCCCGTTGCCAGGATACGACGATGATCGGCGATCATCGATCTGCCCGACACCGAGGTGGACGCCGCCGAATATCCGCCGCGTATTGCTTCCTCCACCAGGGCGGCTTCGTAGAGCAGCTCATAACGTTGAAGCGCGAGTTCCTCGTTCCAATGGCGGTCGTCAAAGCCGAAGGCGATCGCCGCCCGCCGTCGTCGGTCGAGGCGTGTCGTGCCGTCGTCAGTGCCATCCGCCCATTCCATCAGGCGCGGCCGCAATTCGTCCAGCACGACCGCCGGTGTGCCGGAGCGGTGATCCTCCCACGGGAAATAGTCGTACCAGCTTCCCCAGTGTGGCCCGGCCGAGCCGCCAGCTTCGTCTTGGTGGGTGAGCGCCAGATAGCTGATAGAGATCACGCGGTCATCAGCGCCAACCCGGTCGCGATCGGCGAAGGTGTAGAGCTGTTCGATATAGCCGAGCGGCTGGCCCGTCTGCTGTTCCACCCATCCCCTGAGGCCCGACTGCAGCGAACGGTGAGTAAGCTCGAACGGGCCCGAGGGCAGGGCGTTTGCCTGCGGGATGGTCAGAACGCAGGGGGCGCTGGAGTCCATGGCGACCACGACGGCGATCAAATCCGCATTGACGTCGTTGGCCTTGCCTCCAGCTCCGCCTTTCCTGATCCCTTTTGCGCGATCGTCCATGGTCCCCGACGTTGTTGGGCAGAGCGCTGCCGCGTAGGCGGCTGAACCGATTTAATTTGGTTTTGTCTGATAATTGTCGACGCGCGTCAACACCAAGCGTCGTGGCGATTTTAGCTGGTCACAGCTGCACCAAAATATGCGAAGCGCGACACCCGTGTTGGTAACGTTGGGGAAGGAAACGGCCATTATGGCGGTGGCTGACGCCAAGGCGATCACACCGGATGTCCGTTCGGGCAAAGGTGGGGGACGCCGCTCGTCTGCCTGACGGCCTATACCACGCCGATTCCAAAGCTCGTCGATCGACATTGCGACATTATCCACGTCGGCCACAGCGGCATGGTTCTCCACGGCTTGGCGTCGACGCTGGGCGTGACGCTCAAGATGATGATCATGCGGAGTCTGCCCTGCGCTGTGGCCTGGGGCCGGCGCTGATGGTCGTCGACCCGCCCCGTTCGGTTCTAAGAAAACCCGGAGCGGGCTTTCCGCAATGCCTGATAAGGCCCTTCCAGTTCGCCCGCGCCGCCATCATCGCATTCGCACTCCAGCACTACCTATGCGAGTCAGTAAATCGACTCGCCGGCACTATTGTTTCAGGGGAAATGAATCTAGTTTTAAAGGGTTCGGCCGGTAGGCCGGGCACAGCTGCGGCCATCACGGCCTTTTAAACGCGTCGCCCGATTGAGATTATCTTGACGGTAGCGTAGTGCGCCATCCATGCCAGTCGAGATGATCATGGGCAAATATCGAGACCATCGCGAGCCACGCGGGCATCGCCATGAAGATGACCCCGTTTCCTTTTCGGAAAGGACCTCCGAGCCAAGCTACTTTCAGCGCCCGGCGCCCGTCACCGCACACCCTGTCGACGCGGAGGTATTGTGGTTCACAGTCAGCAAGGGTTTTGGCTTCGTCAAACTGTCGGTCGGCAGGGAGGCCTATCTGCACGTGCGAGTGCTAGACGCGGCCGGAAGCCGGGATGTTGCCGCGGGGACGCCTCTCAAGTTCACGGTCGAAAAAAGTCCAAAAGGTCATCAAGTCGCGCAGGTGCTGGAGATCGGCGATCACATCGCGAAAACTCCGTCACATACGCGCTTCGTTGAAGGGACCATCGTCGAGACGGGTGCGCAGCTAGAGAGCGGGGCACGTCAAGTGGTACAAACCCGACAAGGGCTTCGGCTTCATTGCTCCCGACAACGGTGAGAAGGACGTCTTCCTTCATGCCAGCACCCTGACCCGCTCAGGGCTCAGCGTGCTGGTGGAGGGACAGAAGGTGTTTGTCAAATGCGGGCAAGGCAAGAAAGGCTTGGAAGTCCGGAGCATTCGCCTCGCCTAGACGGCGATGCATCGCCCATGGCCCGGAACTGCCGCTCCGCTCATACAAAGAAAAAGCCACTGCCAGGCGGAGGTGACAGCGCGCTTGATTTGAATGCATCGCGGGAGGATGTGCGCCGCATTCAGCGCCCGCATCACATCTGGGAGGACTAGATCTTCGAAGACAGGATCATATCCAAACGCAAATTATTGCAATGCACAATTTGCCCATCGCACAGGCGCAGGCGTTACCTAGCCGGGCGGCATGATCGGATCTGCCAAGAAAGAGGAATCCGCGCAGGCTCTGCTGGGCGGTGCAGCTGGCCGCGCGAGCTATGGACCAATTTGGTATGGGCATTTTCGAAGAAGATGCTCTTTACAAGAACCTGCCATGGGCAGCTAATCATTGTGGGCTCAAAGAGGGGATGGTTGGGAACCCGGGAGGAGATGATCGATGGACTACGAACTTGGTATTCGCAATCAAGATGACGATCGGCCTTACGAGCTTACCTCCTTCGCCAAAAAGCATGGCCTGACGCTTCCGATTGCGGATGCCGTACTGTTTGCAAAAGGGCCCTCTCGAACGGCGTGTGACACCGCTGCTTTGGCTTTCCTCTGCGCCGTCGCCACATATGCCAGGAAACAATCGGCGCGCTAGTTTTCGTCGAGAAAATCCCAGTAGCGAAGCGTGGCGCAAGTCCGGTTCGCTTGGCAGGTGGCTGATACTGCCGATCCGGCCGCCTTCAGCCGGCCGATCGAAAACTCATCTTCGGGCAAGAGAAGCCCGAGCGCCGGCTTGAGATTGCAACGCTAGCGGCTTTGCGACGAGCTGGATGCCGATGTATCAATCATCCATGAGTTCGTTCCTACATGAAGGCCGGCTCTTTGAGCCGGCCCTTCCCTTATTAGCGTCGGCAGGCGATCCGGCTGGCGTCCAACGGCGAAGTCCTCACCTCGGACCAGCCTCAACGCGACGACCATTCTTACCAAGTGACTATCAGCTCCGTCGAAGCCGACATTCGCGAGGTCAACAACGATCAATGGTGATGGCCCGCATCTTTCGTGTTCACAAGGTCACCGTCGGTCGCATCGGTGCCGAGGTCAGAACAGAAGTTCGCTGATTGTTCTGTCAGGGCCCGTTTTCAGAGCAACGTACGCGCTGGGCCCGATGTCAGTCTCGTAGGGCTTCCAGGCGCCGATTTGGCCGGTTAGGCTTTGCAGGGGCGCGAACAACCGGATGAACGAACGGCATGATGCTGGAAAAACTGCGCGCCTATTGGGGCTTTAGCCCCACCGTCAATAGGAACGTCGCCCTGGTCGAAGGCTTTCTGAAGGGCAAGCGCTTCGCCGACCTGGCGCAGGAACATGGCTTGTGACAACGAGGGTGCGCCAAATCATCGAAAGGGCCGATCGGTTCGTGGGCGGCGGCATTCTGACCGAGGCTAAACCGTCCAAGACCTCGCCTCGAACCGAATTCATGGCCGACTATCCGTATGTGTGGAACCTGGCCCAGATGCACAGGCTCGGCAGGGTCACTCCGCACCATTTTTTTAGGGAGTTGGAACGCGCGGGATCGCTGGAGCGCCTGATTGACAAGATGAAGCGGTTGCCGAGCCGCGCACGAACAACATGAGTTGGTGCGCCTCGTTTGGCTAAAGAAGAAGGGCGAGAGCCCATGGCCTGCAATGAAGCGATCAAGCATTGCGATCGTGCAACCAGGCTACCCGGTCGACCATCCGGACCGCGGCCTTCGGTGCCAGCTCGCCTTGGGACCGGCTTTTCAGCAATTGTTTGAGCGCGCAGCGGAATCCGGTGGACCGAGGACGAGATAGCCTGTGCGCTCCTCGAGCTCGCTCGCGTGCGTCTCAAGGGACAGCAACCGAGCGGGGCGTTATTTGATCGGTATGGTACCTGAGGCATGGAATTTAGCCATATTGCCAAAACAGCTATTTCAAGGGGTCAAGATGGAGAGCCAGGATGACCAGCTTCCGACCTCGACAACAAGTCCGGCGAGGTGGTCGAGGCGGCATACCGAGGACCTGTGGAGATCACAAAGCGCGGCAGCGCAAATTTGTGCTCCTGACCGGAGCAGGTCGACCGATTGTCCGGACGAAGCGCACAGCGAGCGTATCGTGTCGAAGAGCTCAAGGGAGCCGAGCGTGATGAAATTCTCGCTGGCTTGGACGCCGTCACCTTGAGGGATAGCGGAGAATGACGGAGCCTGAACACGGCCACCTCATTTTCTATTCCTACCTGTGGGCGCGAGAATTCGATCGCGGTGAAGAAACTGGCCGAAAGGTCGGCCGACTTGCGTGATGGTAATCGTCGCAGGCAAGGATCGCCGCACGCGGCCTCTGCTTTTCCCATCACGAGTAAGGCTCCGGGACCTGACCGAGCGTTGCGTCGAGGTCCCGGAGACTGAGGCGAAGAGGGCGAAGCTCTATACGCCGGCCTGGGTCATCGTGGACGAAAATCAATGTCGATGACCGCGCGACTTCATGGGCTTTGGAGTCCAAGGTTCCGGTGGGCCAGTTCACGCGACGTTTCATGGCGAAGGTTGCGGCTGAGGCAGCGGCGGCCATCCGGGCCAAAAACATCCGCAGCATACCGCGGTAACGATCATCGCATTGCTCGCTGAAATCCGGCGCGTCCCTCACTTGATCAGTATCGACGAGGGGCGCGCCGGATT
Source organism: Mesorhizobium sp. M0496 (assembly GCF_040321205.1). NCBI lineage: Bacteria > Pseudomonadati > Pseudomonadota > Alphaproteobacteria > Hyphomicrobiales > Phyllobacteriaceae > Mesorhizobium > Mesorhizobium sp. M0496. Next base: position 23,002 of record NZ_JAMYRC010000028.1, read on the forward strand.
ACCCCGGTCGCCTTTCCAGCCTCCCCATCGATACCTGCAAGAACCTGGAACGCGGCTTTTGCAGCTCCTCCACCGCCAGTCCTAGGCGACAACGCTATCGGCGGTCAGCCCGATCAGGCTTGATGTGCCTCTCGTATTCTCGGCGGCCATGGTGTTGCCCGGATGGGTTCTTTGTGCGGACGCCACTATCGTGGCGGCGTCATCGGCACAGGAAGAACGGCTTTTTTCGCCTAGACCTTGATGAAGCCGGCATAACTCAGCCGCAAAGTGCTGCAGGCATGAATCCGCGAGGTTTCGTGGCGAGTGACTTGGCTCCTGTGCGGGGTCCATTTCCCGCTCTTTCGGCTTAATTCCCTTGTTCCAGCCCGGACCTTGCCGATCAACCCGCTTCGGGGGTCGGACTACGCAAGCGTGCCGTCGCTCAAGGCTTCGCCATCGCGATGATCGCGGTCCCGGCTGGACCCGACGGGCGCCTGTCGAGCGGGGAATGGTCCCCGCGAACACGGGAGCCAAACAAATGTCGCACGAACTCAGCCTCGCTCAGAGCCACGCCTGGAACCTCGCTCGCACCTTGATGACGCCGGTCATCCTGTTCAGGGTCAATGACAACGAGTACGGCGTTCTCCCTGCCGAAGACCTCGACGGCGACGAGGTCGAGGCGATCGCCGAATACTGTCCATACACAGGAGGCCGGCCGGTTCATTGAACCGGCCTCTATGCCACGGCGTGCCGCTTGCGAGCGGCAGGCCGCAAGGGAGGCTGCGCCGCGGCGAAAGCCGCGCCCTTGCGCCCTTTGCTCTTCGCGGCGGTTGGGGAGTGTTCCGCCAGTAGTGCGGAACAAATTGACTTGAAGAAAGGCCGGCCGGAAGGCTCTCGGGAGAGAAAAATGGAAAAGACGAATATAGAAGCGCTGCGCGGCCGGGTCGGCTGTGCCGCGGTGCTGGAGACCAGCGGCTTCGCGGTCGACCTCAAGGAAAGCACGCGCAAAGCGGTCAAATACCGTCGTGGCGACGATATCATCATCGTCATCCATGACGGCAAGGGATGGTTCGACCCGTTGTCGGATGCAAAGGGCGATGTCTATTCGCTGGTGCAGCATTTGGACGGCGGCGATTTCCTGGAAGCCCTCTTGCAGGTAGCCTCGCTTGCGGGGTTCGTGCCGAGCGAGCCGCAATGGAAACGACAGTCGCGGAAGACCGAACCCGGCCAGTCAGTTCCGAAGCGATGGGCGGCCCGACGCAAGCCGTGGCGCGGATCGGCGACCTGGCGCTATCTGCGCGATGAGCGGCACATTCCCGAACAGGTCATTGCGACTGCGATCGCTCAGAACGTTCTGAGGGAAGGCCCGCGCGGCAGCATGTGGGCCGCCCACAGCGACGCGGCCGGTCTCGTCACCGGCTGGGAGGAGCGTGGCCCGCAATGGCGTGGTTTTGCCGCCGGGGGCGGCAAGGTGTTGTTCCGGTTGGGGTCCGAGACAGCCACCCGCATCTGCGTCAGCGAAGCGGCCATCGACGCCATGAGCCTGGCCGCGATCGAACGGATCCGGCGCGATACGCTCTATGCCAGCACCGGCGGCGGCTGGTCGCCGGCGACGGACACGGCTCTTCGCCTGTTGGGAGGAAGGCCGAACAGGCGGCTTGTAGCGGCCACCGACGCCAACCCGCAGGGTGAGGCATTCGTGTCGAGGCTGCGTGAACTTGCCGGCGAGGTCGCCTGTGACTTTGAGCGGCTGAAGCCGCGCGCGGAAGACTGGAACGCGATGCTGCAGGACGCGGCATCCGCATGACGGCGCCGATCACTCAACCGGGGCGCAGAATTGAAGATCGCCGGCCGTAGTCATGTCCGCTCGAAAAGGTGCGCACGTTGCCACCAAATTGGGGAGGGCAACATGGGAAAGGTAGAAAAGGAAACCCGGCTGCCGCATGCCCGCCGGTCGCGTGCAAGGGTGAAGCTTCGCCCGGCTGCGCCGGCCCTTGACCCGCCCGGACGGAGAGGCGGCCGCAGGGGAGGGGTCATGAAGGGCTGAAGACGATGGGCATCCACGAGGGTGCTGCGCGCTCAGGCCCGACGAGGCTGAAGGAGCCCGCAAATGAACCCCTTTTTTCCCAATTGTAAAGTCTACCAGGGCATCGCCGACCGCCGGCAGATGTTTCGCATGTTCGATCGCCATGCGCAGCGCCCGAACCGGGAGCATGTCGATGCCGGATTTCTCTATAGCGGCGAGTGGTTCGAAGTCGGCCGCGTCGAGCACGACTACATGCTGGAGATCCTGCCACCGCTCTGGATGCGGGGCGACATGTTCGCGCTGCGCGAGTTCCTTACCGACAGCATCACCAGCGTCTTCTACACGCTGCGCATCGACGGCAAAACGCGCTACTTCCATGCCTACTGCGACCTGAATGTGGCGCGATCGGCTGCCGAAATGCGCGATGCCATCGTCGAGCGCGAGTCCTGGCCGGTGAAGGCGATGACGCGCGAAGAGCGGCTGGAGCATCTCTGGAGCGCCACCCACGACGAGTACCGTGGCTATGCCGGGGACCGCTGGCTGCCGGAGCATCACGGCAAGCGCACGGTGCTCTGTTATGGCGGCCGGCAGGGCGCCATGCTGAAGCTGCTCGACGAACTCACCGATGATGAGATCGCGGCGAAGCTGCCGGTGCATCTGCGCCACCTTCCCCTGGCCGTTGCCGCGTGAGGGGGATGCGATGTTCACTTTTCCCATTCTTGCCGTTCGCAAAGTCATCGAGCGCGGAAAAACCGATGCCGCCAACAACGGTGGTTTCCGCAATCCCTATTATGGCCTCAAGCCCGGCCAGGGCGAGATCCCCGGCCTGTGGCTGGTCGGAGACCAAGGGGTCTACATCATATCGAACGGAAAACTCGCAGACGGCGCGCGCCCGCTCGTCCTCTATTCCGAAGAATGCCACCCGATCGGCAACCCCGACTGGTTTCACTACAAGCAGCGCCATTTCGGTGGTGATGACGGCATCGAGTTCATCGACGCCGAGCAACTGATCCCGCTGTTCGATCGCAACCTTCGCTGCACGCATCTCAACGTGCAGCTCACCGAGACCGAAGTCTCGCTGTCCCTGATCGCCCGCTAACCGCTTCCAAACCTGCCAGCCCTTTCACGCGGCCGCCAACGCCGTACGCCCGATCGTGCTCGCCCTCAAATCCAAGGAGATTTTCCATGGCTCATGACGACCCCTTTACCATCGACCTGTTCGGCAGCACGGCCATTTCGTCCGGCCTTGGCCTTGGCGTCACGGCCTTCGCGGCTGACTTCCGGCCGGGCGATGAGAATGATCCCGATTCTTCCGCGCCTTCGCCGGTCACGCCGGCGGTTGCAGCCATGCAACCGACGTCGAAGCCTCGACAGGTTCATGGACTGAACTTTCATCTTGCCGGCGATCGTGGGCTGGCCCGTGGCCGGAAGGATCGGGCCCGCGACAACATCGCCTCGATCAGGCTCGCCGCCGAGATCGAGGCCGACGAGCGTCCTGCCACGCGTGAGGAGCAGGAGCGGCTGATCCGGTTCACCGGCTTTGGCGCGTCCGACCTTGCCAATGGTGTCTTCCGCCGTCCCGGCGAGCTCGGATTCCGTAAGGGCTGGGACGAGATCGGCTCGGACCTGGAACATGCCGTCGGCGAGATCGACTATGCCTCGCTCGCACGCTGCACCCAATATGCCCACTTCACGCCTGAGTTCATCATCCGGGCGATCTGGTCAGGTCTCCAGCGTCTCGGATGGCGCGGCGGTCGGGTTCTTGAACCGGGCGTCGGAACCGGCCTGTTTCCGGCGCTGATGCCCCAGTCCCTGCGCGGCGTCTCCCACGTCACCGGGATTGAACTCGATCCCGTCAGCGCGCGCATCACCCGGCTGTTGCAGCCGCAAGCGCGGATCATAGCCGGCGATTTCGCCCGCACCGACCTGCCGGCGAGCTTCGACCTCGCCATCGGCAATCCGCCGTTTTCGGACCGAACCGTGCGCTCCGATCGGGCGTATCGGTCGATGGCATTGCGGCTGCATGACTATTTTATCGCGCGCTCCGTCGACCTGTTGAAGCCGGGGGCATTCGCCGCCTTTGTGACCAGCTGCGGCACTTTTGATAAGGCCGACAGCACCGCGCGCGAGCATATCGCGAAGACCGCGGACCTGATCGCCGCGATCCGCCTGCCCCAAGGCAGTTTCCGGACCGACGCCGGCACGGATGTCGCGGTCGACATCGTGTTCTTCCGCAAGCGTAAGATCGGCGAGCCAGAGGGCGACCTGTCATGGCTCGACACCGAAGAAGTTCGGGCCGCGACCGCAGATGAGGGCGCGATCCGCGTCAACCGATGGTTCGCGCGCCACCCGGAATTCGTGCTCGGCACACATGCCACCATCTCGGGGCCTTACGGCGAGGCCTATTCCTGCCTGCCTCATCCCGGTGTCGATCTGGAGCGGGCGCTCACCGCGGCGATCTCCCTCCTTCCGGAAGCCATTTATGACGGCGAGCCGGACGAGATTGATCATGACGCCGAGAACTGTGCCGATGGCGTCGATGCCCTCCCGGAAGGCGACGGCGTGCGCGAGGGCAGTTTCTTTGTCGCGAAAAATGCCGCCCTGGCGCAGATGATCGACGGTGCTGCCGTCACCATCACCGTGCGCAACGGCCGGGCGAGCGAAGGCGTGCCCGAAAAGCACGCGCGTATCATCCGCAAATTGATCCCCATCCGTGATGCCGTGCGTGAAGTCCTGAAGGCGCAGGAGTTCGACCGGCCCTGGAAGCCGGCCCAAGTCAAGCTGCGCATCGCCTGGTCGAATTTTGTGCGCGCCTTCGGCCCCATCAACACGACCGTCGTTTCCACCAGCGAGGACACCGAGACCGGCGAGGTCCGCGAAGTGCATCGCCGGCCGAACCTCCAGCCCTTCCTCGACGATCCCGATTGCTGGCTGGTGGCTTCCATCGAAGATTACGATCTCGAAACCAATACCGCGCGGCCGGGTCCGATTTTCACCGAGCGCGTCATCGCGCCGCCCGCGGCACCCATCATCACAAGTGCTGCCGATGCGCTTGCCGTCGTGCTCAACGAACGCGGCCATGTCGACGTCGATCACATCGCCGAGTTGCTGCACGCCGATGCCGAAGCAGTCATCATCGAACTTGGCGACGCCATCTACCGCGATCCCGAGACCGGTTCCTGGCAAACGGCCGACGCTTATCTCTCCGGCCAGGTCCGCGACAAGCTCAACGCCGCAAGAGCCGCCGCTGCCCTCGACCCCGTCTTCGAGCGCAATGTCCGTGCCCTGGTCGAGGTTCAGCCGGCCGATCTTCGGCCTTCCGACATTACCGCCCGTCTTGGCGCACCATGGATACCCGCCGCCGATGTTGCCGCCTTCGTCAAGGAGACGATGGGCGCCGAGATCAGGATCCATCATATGCCGGAGCTGGCCTCGTGGACCGTAGAAGCACGGCAATTGGGATGGATGGCGGCCGGCACGTCCGAATGGGGCACCGATCGCCGTCATGCCGGCGAGCTCACAGCCGACGCGCTGAACAGCCGCGTGCCGCAGATCTTCGACACTGTGAAGGAGGGCCCGGCTGAAAAGCGCGTGCTCAATGTCGTGGATACGGAAGCCGCCAAGGAAAAGCTGCAGAAGATCAAGACCGCTTTCCAGAACTGGATCTGGTCCGATCCCGACCGGACCGATCGGCTGGCGCGGGTCTATAACGACCGCTTCAACAACATCGCCCCCCGAAGATTCAACGGGGATCACCTGCAACTTCCAGGCGCCTCCGGCGCCTTTTGTCTTTATGGGCACCAGAAGCGCGGCATCTGGCGCATCGTCTCGGCTGGCTCGACCTACCTCGCCCATGCCGTCGGCGCCGGCAAGACCATGACGATTGCCGCGGGCGTCATGGAGCAGCGCCGGCTTGGCCTGATCGCCAAGGCCATGTTGGTCGTTCCCGGCCATTGCCTTGCACAGATGGCTCGCGAATTTCTGGCGCTCTATCCGACCGCGCGAATCCTGGTGGCCGACGAGACGAATTTTTCTTTAGCCAAGCGACATCGCTTCCTGTCGCGTGCGGCGACGGCGACCTGGGATGCGATCATCATCACCCACAGCGCCTTCCGCTTCATCGGCGTGCCGTCGGCATTCGAGCAACAGATGATCCACGACGAACTGGAACTCTACGAGACGCTGCTGACCAAGGTCGAGAGCGACGACCGCGTCTCGCGCAAGCGTCTCGAGCGGCTGAAGGAGGGGCTCAAGGAACGGCTGGAGGCGCTGGCGACCCGCAAGGACGACCTGCTCACCATCTCCGAGATCGGCGTCGACCAGATCATCGTCGATGAAGCCCAGGAGTTCAGGAAGCTCAGCTTCGCCACCAACATGTCGACGCTCAAGGGCGTCGATCCGAACGGCTCGCAGCGGGCCTGGGACCTTTATGTCAAATCCCGGTTCGTGGAGACGAAGAACCCGGGCCGGGCGCTCGTGCTGGCGTCCGGCACGCCGATCACCAACACGCTTGGCGAGATGTTCTCGGTGCAGCGCTATCTCGGTTACCAGGCGCTGCTCCAGCGTGGCCTGCACGAGTTCGACGCCTGGGCTTCGACCTTTGGCGACGTCACGACTGAACTCGAATTGCAGCCATCCGGCAAATACAAGCCGGTGACGCGCTTCGCCACCTTCGTCAACGTGCCGGAGCTGATCGCGATGTTCCGCTCCTTCGCGGATGTGGTGATGCCGCAAGACCTTCGCGACTATGTGAAGGTGCCGGCGCTTTCGACCGGCGCACGTCAGATCATCACCGCCAAACCGTCCGCCGCCTTCAAGCGCTACCAGATGGTGCTCGACGCCCGCATCAAGGCCATCGAGGAACGCGACCGTCCGGCAGAAGCTGGTGACGACATCCTGCTGTCGGTTATCACCGATGGCCGGCACGCTGCTATCGACCTGCGCCTGGTTGATCCCGACAATGACAATGAGCCGGACAACAAGCTCAACGATCTGATCGGCAATGCCTTCCGTATCTGGCAAGAAACAGCGCAAAGCAGCTATGTCCGCGCCGACGGCAAGCCGTTCGAGCTTCCTGGCGCAGCGCAGATGATTTTTTCCGATCTCGGCACGATCAGCGTCGAGAAAACCAGAGGCTTTTCGGCCTATCGCTGGATCAGGGGCGAGTTGGTCCGCAGGGGCGTTCCGGCATCGGAAATTGCGTTCATGCAGGATTTCAAGAAGTCGGAGGCCAAGCAGCGCCTGTTCGGTGATGTGCGGGCCGGAAAAATCCGGTTCCTGATCGGCTCCTCCGAAACGATGGGCACCGGCGTCAACGCGCAGCTCCGCCTCAAGGCGTTGCATCACCTCGATGTGCCGTGGCTTCCCTCCCAGATCGAGCAGCGCGAAGGTCGTATCCTGCGGCAGGGCAACCAGCACGATGTCATCGATATCTTCGCCTACGCCACGGAAGGATCGATGGACGCCCAGATGTGGCAGAACAACGAGCGCAAGGCCCGGTTCATCGCGGCCGCCCTCTCCGGGACACGTCCATTCGGCGGTTGGAGGATATGGGTGAGGGGCAGGCCAACCAGTTTGCTATGGCCAAGGCGATCGCCTCGGGCGATTCACGTTTGATGCAGAAGGCAGGGCTGGAGGCAGACATTGCCCGCCTGGAGCGCCTTCGCGCGGCCCACATTGATGATGAGCACGCCGTTCGGCGGCAGATCCGCGATGCCGAGCGCGATATCGAATACGCGACCCGGCGCATCGGCGAGGTGGGCAAGGATATCGAGCGCCTCATGCCGACGACCGGCGATGGGTTCAGCATGGTGGTCGGGGGCGAGGCGTTCACGCAGCGCAAACTCGCCGGTCGTGCACTGATGAAGGAAATCCTGACTCTCGTGCAGCTTCAGCAGGAGGGCGAAACCACTATCGCCTCCATCGGCGGCTTCGATTTCGAATATTGCGGCGAGCGCTTCGGCAAGGACGGCTACCGCTATGCCACCATGCTGATGCGCACCGGCGCCGATTATGAAATCGAGCTGCCGGTGACCACTACGCCGCTTGGTGCGATTTCTAGCCTCGAGCATGCCTTGGCCGGCTTCGAGGGCGAGCAGGTACAATACCGCCAGCGTCTTGAGGATGCCGAGCTCAGGCTCGTCTCCTATCGCTCGCGTCAGGGCGGCGAGTTCGGATTTTCTGGTGAACTGGCTGAGAAGCGCCGGCAGCTTGCGGAAATCGAAAATGATCTTGCGTCTTCGATTGATGGCCAGGATCCGCGTGCAGCCGCATAGCAGGCTCGATACAGGCTGCCGCTCATTGTCTCAGGCATTGACCGGCGGCAAAGGTTCAAGGTGGCTCGGGTGCAGGCGATGCAGGAGGCGCGCTGAACTGCTTAACATGTCGGATGCCGCGTTTCTGTCATGCTCGGCTCCGGCCAGCCAGACCACATGACGTAACGTCAAGAATCAGCTAACTGGATCACCGCGGCGGACCTGATTGGACCGTCCGGCTGGCGCCTGCCAGAGCCCCCCGCAAAAGCAGGCGCCGGCCTTTTAGCGCTTGAAAGATCGAGCAGTCATATTGTGTCGACTTGTCCCCATCCAGACACGAGGCAGTTGCGATGGAAGACACCAAAGGCGGCGCAAACCACACGTCCGTTGAGATAGTCGAGGCCATGGGCGAGTGGTTCGTCCGTGTTGTTGGGAACGGCGAAGAACTTACCCGATCATTCGACCTGGAATCGGTCGCCCTTGCCTTCGCGGAAGGCCAGCGGATACGCCTGGGGCTTAAGGACTTCAAGCGGATCTGACCCGACTTCCGCGTTCACACATGGCCGCCTAAATTCAGTTTGCTATTAACGTTGCGGGACGGCCCTATGTCGTGCCGATCAACTTCCGTTCTTCACCATAAGACGGCAGGACCAAAGTCTTGCACCATGCGAGCAAAGGTCTGACGTAACCGCTTTGGTTCCGTACTTGTCCGGTGGACGTTCCGTTATTTTAGCTAATCGGCATATAATCGGCCCGTCACTTAGATGACTGATAGGCCGTCAGTTTTATTCGTCTACAGCAAAGTCGCGGCCAAAAAGAACGCGTCAATTTTGGCGTCGCTCTTGCCCAGCGCCGCAATGCCGGATGCCATCATTGGCTTAGAATAGATCAGGCCCGGTTGCGTACTGGACATTGCTCAAATAGAGATGGGACATATCAGACAAAAGGACCGACACATTGACAGAAGAATCCGACCACCGCGCCGCCGAACTAGCCGAGCTTACTGCGGAGATTGTGTCCGCCTACGTAAGTAAGAACCCTGTACCGGCTACCGGCCTTCCTGAACTAATCGCATCCGTGCACATGTCTCTGTCCGGGCTTGGTACGCCGATCGCGCCTGTCGTTGAGCCGCAAACTCCCGCGGTCAACCCAAAGAAGTCGGTGACGCCAGATTTCATTATCTGCCTCGAAGACGGCAAGAAGTTCAAATCCCTGAAGCGGCACCTTAGCACGGACTTCGGTCTGACGCCGGACGCCTATCGCGAGAAGTGGGGCTTGCCGCGCGACTATCCGATGACGGCTCCGAATTACGCCGCTCAGCGCTCGCAACTGGCGAAGTCCATCGGGCTTGGGCGCAAGGCTGAACCCGTCGCACCAGCCAAGAAGGCACCCGCGAAGCGGAAAACCAAAGTGACCGCCACCACCTGACGCTACGTAACGACTCAGCTATGTCAAGGCGCGGCGGATCCCAATCCCGCCCGTGGCCGGCGCCATTCGGATAAGCTCCAGCGAGGGCGCCGGCCTTTGTTCTTAGCGTGGCGGAACTCGCCGGGCGAAGAAACACCACCTCAAGCCCGGCGGGCCTACACCTGATCAAAGTACGCGATCAGGACCGGGATCAACCGGCACCACGACCGAAGCGAGCGCAATGCCAACACTTTGGTCCCGAAATAGGACAATGCCGGGTTCCCTCGCTAGCACCCGGGTTTCTCTTCAGAAAGACCAACGTAGAACAAAAACCCTGTGAGCTTTCGCCACGGAGCCGCCGCGCCAAGGCAGAGAACCGTTCTGCTTATCGCTATGCCCCGGTCTACGTCGCAGGGTTGAGGAAAGGAAAACTTAGGAGGAATAAAACCCGCTCGCAGATCGGGCGGGCCGCTGACGCTGGCGCTCAACCGCGCCGCTCGCGATCCCGGCCGCGTCGTCCTGCGCAGGGCTGTTAGCCCCGCTCGGCCAGCCGGGCAGGGACGCTCGGCCGCAGGTGCACCGGCCCGCCCGCTCCGCGGGCCGGGGGATGTCTTCAGGAAGAAGACGAGGAAGGACGCAGCGATCAGCGGTGTCCGCAAAACCCTTGAAGGAGCATCTCCATGGAACTGAAGTTTGTCGACCCGCGCGCGCTGAAGGATAACCCTGACAAGGCGCGACGCTCGAAGTCGAGTCCGCAGGCCGACGCGCTGCTGCTGGCTACGATCCGTGCCGTCGGCATCGTGCAGCCGCCCGTCGTCGCGCTGGAGACCGATGGCGGCAATGGCTACGTCATCGATGCCGGCCATCGTCGGGTGAAGCAGGCGATCGCGGCCGGTCTCGAAGAGATCGCCGTGCTGGTGATCGAGAGGGCCGAGGATGGCGGCGCCATGCGCTCGCTAGCGGAAACGCTCGCTCACGAGCAGCTCAATCCCGTCGACCAATGGCGCGCCATTGAGCGGCTGGTCGCGCTCGGCTGGACCGAGGAAGCGATCGCCGTCGCTTTGGCGCTGCCCGTCCGCCAGATCAGGAAGCTGCGCCTGCTGGCCAACGTTCTGCCGGCCATGTTGGAGCAGATGGCCAAGGGCGACATGCCCAACGAGCAGCAGTTGCGCACCATCGCCTCGGCTTCGCTTGATGAACAGAAGGAGGTCTGGAAGAAGCACAAGCCCTCCAAGGCCGATCCCCAGGTGTCGTGGTGGAGCGTGGCGCAGGGCCTGACGAAGCGCCGCATGTACGCGCGCGACGCCAGCTTCGGTGACGATCTCGCCCAGGCCTACGGCATTGCCTGGGTCGAGGACCTGTTCGCTCCGGCCGACGAGGACAGCCGCTACACGACGGATGTCGAGGCCTTTCTTGGCGCCCAGCAGGAGTGGATGGCAAACGCTGTGCCCAAGCGTGGCGTGATCGTGGAAGCCGGTCAGTGGGGCGAGCCGAAGCTGCCGGCCAAGGCCGAGCGTCTGTACGGTAAGCCGTCGAAATCCGATCACACCGCCATGTATCTCGACCGCGACGGCAAGGTGCAGTCGGTCGCTTATCGTATGCCGGCGGTCAAAAAGTCCAAGGACAAGAATGGCGCTGATGTCGAGGCCGATGGCGATGATATGGTCGTTACGGCAAAGCCGCGTCCGGACGTGACGCGTAAAGGCATGGAGATGATCGGCGACCTTCGTACCGACGCACTGCACGAGGCGCTGTCGCGCGCACCGATCGAGGACGACACGCTGATGGCGCTGCTCGTTCTCGCCTTCGCCGGCCACAATGTGACAGTGGCATCTGGCGCCCGCGACATCTCCTATTACGGGGCGACAGGCCTCGGCGAACATGCCGCGCGCCTGTTCGACCAGGAGGGCAAGCTCGCGTTCGACATGGACACGCTGCGCATTGCCGTGCGGTCCCTGCTGATCGACGTTCTGTCCTGCAGGGAAAATCGCTCGGACAGCGGCGTTGTCGCCCGTGTCGCCGGCGACGTCATCGCCGCCGATAACTTCCTGGCCAACATGGGGACGGAGGATTTCCTGTCATGCCTGTCGCGGCAGGCATTGGAAAGCGCCTGCGCGGATACATCCGTCCTGCCCCGTCAGAAGGTCAAGGATACCCGTGCGGCCCTTGTCGAGCATTTCAAGGAAGGCCGCTTCGTCCACCCGTCGGCGCGGTTTGGACCCACTCCGGAAAAGCTGACCTCCTGGCTGAAGAAGAACGAGGCCAGGGAACAGCCTGAGGACGGCACGCCGGAGGACCAGGACGAGCTCGACGGCGATGCGATCGTCGATCCTGCACATGACCATGTCGGCGACGATGACGCTGCGCAGGACGAGGACCTCACGGACGAACAGATCGAGCCTTACAAGGTGGCCGCCGAGTAGGCGGCTGCGCCTTACCTTTCCCTTCGAACGATCATTCCGCCGCCGGCACATCACCGGCGGCGGTTCTGTTTCCACCATGAGCACCACGGAGAAAACTATGTCCGCCCAATTAGTCTATGACCTTGTTCCACTCGCATCCATCGTGACTTATTCCGACGGATCCCCACGCCCGCCAGAGCGGCATCGCAAGAAGCTCGCAGCCTGGGAAAATCGCAACGGCGGCGGTCGCCTGATCCGCAAACAGGCCGAGGCCCGCGTCGGCAGTACGACGCTGCCCGCCTCGATCACCCTGCACAAGGGCGACTATGGCGGTCAGGGAACCATTGTGCTGCGCGTCCACCAGACGTTTTCGGTGAACAGCGACCTGAAGTTTTCGGTCAAGCAGCGGCCCGCCATCGGCTCCGTCCTGGTGCTCGACCGCGCCGGCGACGATGCGGAGCTTGTTCATCTTGCCGCCAATCGCGCGGCCGCCGAGGAATGGCTGACCCGCCACGGCTATCCGAACGCCGTGTTTCAGCAGGTCGTGGCCGACACCGTAGCGGCGGACACCGTAGAAGGGAGGACGGCAGCATGACTGCGCGAACTTCTGAAACCCATGTCGTCGAACCCCCCGGTTCTCCGGAAGTTACTTTTGGCCGAAGCGCCGATGGGCTGCGCGTTGCCCTTGTCGGTGAGCACGCCTTCGCCATGGCTCCGGCCCGCGATGGCCGGCACTATCTTGTCACGGGCTGGCGTATCCGCCGGCCCACGGCCGAATGGACGCGCGGCGATTTCTACGGCCATGCCGGAGAGCTTGCCGACAAGGCGGCGTTTCGCGCGCATGTCAAGGAGAGCGCCCTTCACCAGCGGCAGCGCGCGGCTCTCGGACGTCGCGAAATCCACTCCCGTGCCCACACGCCATGGGGAACGTCGCAGGGAGCGACCGTCTATGCCGAGGGCGTCGTGGCTCACTCGACCGCAGGCCATGGCGGGTTCCATCTGTCGGCGGAGCGAAATCGCAAAGTCCATCAGATGCTCCGTGCCAATGATGGCTGGTATGAAGAGGATTGCCATTGGGCGGCCGTCGCCCAAGCCTTCCCCCAACTCTTCACGGACTTCGAGAGGGCTTGTGCGGAAAAGTCGATACGCGACTGGTACCCGGATGCCTGGGACGCGATCCACGGGAGGGTGCTCGAACCCGGCCAATCCGCGAAAAAGGACGAGCGGGCATTTTTCGAAAAGCATACCGATGACTGGGTCGTTGTGTCGGCGATCCGTTCCGGGCACCAGGCCGGATTCACCGAGGTTATCGCGACCCCTGGCGGCAGGCGCGGAGCGGGCACGGAGGAACGTCGCTTTCTCGTTGCGACCGACGAATACCATGTCGGCCGCTTTGGATTCGTCATCGATGTTGCGCGCCACCGTGTCTATGGCGGGCCCTCAAGCTTCATGGATTGGCAGGGGAGGGACACATAATGTCTGTCCCCGATCGCCGCGCACAGCTCTTTCGCATGGAGGAGGCTCGGCGCCAGACACAGCGCCAGCTCGATATGATCGACCGGCAGATCATGAGGCAGAGGACGGCGATCATTCCGCAGCTCAAGCTCCAGCGTATCGGCCACCGATGCCGAAACCCTGCTGATGCCAGGACCTTTCTGGAACGGTATCGATCGAACCTTGCCGCGATCACACAGGAAAGACAGCACGAAATCGATGCGCTCTCACGCAAACTGGCCAGGCAGGACGCTGCAATCGCGGCACTGCGTGACAGGATCCCGCAGGACCTGCTGCGTGCCTAATACTGGTGTCTGCTCAGCGCTGCGTACGAATTCGCTTCGCAACACCAGCCCCTTGATCGCATCATGCCGGCAATCGATTTCTTCGGGATTGTCGGTGAGACGGATCGACTTGATCACGGTCCCCTGCTTCAGGGCCTGGCCGGCACCCTTGACCTTGAGGTCCTTGACGAGGACGACGGAGTCGCCATCGGCGAGCACATTGCCGGCGGCATCGCGCACTTCAATTTTCCCGGCAGAAGCTGCAATGGCAGCCATCTCCGATGCTGGTCGCCATTCCCCTGTCGTGTCGCCATAGACGTAGTCGTCATTCTGATCGGTCATTGCTGCCCTCGTTTCGGAGTTGAACACGCTACGCTGCCAGCCCGACATGGGAGCAGGCCAAAGAGTTGATCCGCAGCAGCGGACCGGCGCAGCTCATCTATACCGGCAGGAGCCGAAGTTCAAACCGCTGACGTCCCTCGCGCAGCCTGGCGGGCAGGCGTATTGGCGGCGGGAATGAACACTGCATTTCCTCGCGCATGCCGATGTCAGAATTCATCCCTTGCCGGTCTTGCCGGCGGGTTTGCTGCGGTCTGAACCGGCGGCTGTCCGCTTCAAGGCCGCTATCGCGCCGCGGGGCGGCCGGATCCCGCCGATCTCGGCAAGGCTGGCCCGCGTCCCGCGCAGGGCCAGTGAAGAACTGACCCCGCTTGTCCGCAAGCCAACCTCGCTCGCCTGGCAGGCTCCGGACCCTGAAGCGTCCAGCTTCCGCCGGTTCCTTTTGACCGCACCCGCAGGAAAGACCGGCAAGGGCCGGAACACCTGAAGGGCATCGCTAGAAGGAAAGCTCAATGTCCAGTTCAACCCGCTCCACCAAGGCCAAGGCCCGCGTCGTCCAGCTCCGCAAGGGCACAACCCTCGAAATGGTCCGGCTCTGCTGCCCGGATGGCCACCAGGCCACCCTCATTTCCGAAAGCTTTGGCCTCTCCGTCCTCGACAGCGACGGCATCCGTGAATTCCACGAGCGCAGCCTGTCCGATGGTGCAGACACACTCTCCGAAGGCCTTTCCGACAAGGCGATGCAGATCCACCTGCAGAGGATCGTCGGCTCTTATGTGGGCTCGGCCTTTGGAGCAGGCCAGTTCTACTCGAAGGCCGTCACCGAGGCGAAGGATGCCACGGCCAGGCTCGCCAATGACACCCGCGACGAGGACATTGACGGTCCGGTCGGCTTCGACAGCAAGGCCCAACGCAAGCGCGAATTCGCCGCCGAAATGGGCCTTCAGGCACACGCGCTGCGCATGGCGGCCGAGGGCGCCGTTGCCGCCTACGAGCACATCGTCGGCGAGAGCTGGAAGCCCTACGAACGCCAGACCGAGAACCCAGGCCAAGGCATCAGCCGTCAGGCAGCCGATCTCCAGATGGCGGCCCTTGGCTAACTGCCACCGGGCGGAGTTTCGGCTCCGCCCGACCCTCTTCGTCGACGCCTGCGCCATCATCGTGCTCCTCTCCGACGAGCCGAAGCAGCAGCCCTCGGCCTCGCAAGTTCGGTATCTCTGTCGAGGCAGTCGAATCGATCATACCGAAATTTCTGGAAGTGCTCGGCATCAAGATTCGCCATCTGCCGCCAGCGAAGCGCACCACCCGTATTCCGGGCCGGAAAGTCAGGAGTTCCGCGACTGCTTTGAGAGTGCTTCGGCGATGAATGCCGTTTTGGCGTTGCTGTAGCCTTCTCGATCAGAGCCGAACCTGTCGGCAAGACGCGTCTTGAGAAGCCCATATGTTCTCGCCTCGTCGGGATTGGCGCGCAGATAGTCGCGAAAAGCTATATGCCGCCCGAGTTCTTGATTGGCCGCTGCGCACACGTAGAGGTGATGCGCCGGCAAGCTGATCGGCTGAGTAAAGGCGTGACGCCCATCAATTCCCCTCTCCCCATCATACGCATATCCAATTTTCGAGAGCTTACCGATTGCAACAGAAAGGTCGGCTTCGGTTGGAATCACGACGTCCATGTCGATTATGGGCTTTGCGGCTAAACCGACGACCGCGGTGCTTCCGATATGCTCGATCGCAAGCGCCGTTGTCCCTAGAGCTGGCGCGATCTCATCTCTGATATGAGCAAAAACATCGGGCCATGCAGGGTCATACGGCACGATAATCACAGGATTGAACATTTTTCCAACCGATAGCCTTTGTCGCGACTAAGGCCTGTGATGTAGCAAACTTTAGGAGTTTTGCGACAGGTAGTCCGCTTAGCAAAACAAAGCGGCCGTCAGACCCTGGAGATTCCGACTAACGGACGGCGGCAAACGCTGAAAAGTCGAAGGTATTCACATACTCGCGGAATGCGGTCTGCGCCTTTGACTGGTTCTTCGGATTGGGAAAGATCAGCATCATTTCATAGGGTGGAATTTCCCATCCCGATAACAGTTCCATGAGGCGGCCGGCCGCGACGGATGGCTGGCAGACATAGGCGGGAAGGAGTGCGACCCCGCCGCCCGCGATGCAGGATTGCAGCAGGAACCCCATGGAATCCGAGGTCACGGCCGGCGGCGGTCGCATGACGATCGGTGTGTCGTGCGACGAGAACACCCATTCGAGCTGCGCATCATGAACCAGGCAGCGGCGATGCAGGAGATCTGTCGGTTCCCGAAGAGGACCGCCAGCCGCCAGATAGGCCGGGGCAGCGACCAGAACCCGTCTGATTGAGGAGACACGGCGCACGATCAGGTCCTGACCTGTGGTCGTGCCAACGCGAAAGGCGAAATCAACCCGCTCGCGGATGATATCGAGATGACGGTTTGTGGCGATCAGTTCGACCGCAATCCGGGGAAACTGCGTGGTGAATCCGTGCAGGAAGGTCGGCATGAAATAGCTGGCAGTTACTTCTGGGCAGGTGATCTTCAGCGTCCCGACAGGCTGTTCCTTAAGATTCGCCATCGCCATGTTCGCGGCCGAAACCTCTGCGCGGAGGCGGCGACAGTAATCGAGATACACCTGGCCGCTGCCGGTGAGGCTTACGTGCCGGGTGGAACGGTTGAGGAGCCGCAATCCCAATCGTCCCTCAAGCTGGGCGATGCGTTGACTGACTGTCGACTTCGGCATCCCGATCCTCTCCCCGGCTCGGGTGAAGCTGCCGGTCTCGGCGACTTCTGCAAAAAGGATCATGTCGTCCACACTGTTCAAAGCCTGCTCCCTTTCTTGTCGTCGTACTCATTGTACAACACTATGGACAATGTAGCCGTAAAATCCGAATTGTTGGAACGTTCGCGGCCCGGTAAAACCTCGGCGTACGAGGAAGGAAACACAAAAGAATGTCGGTCAGTCAGACCACGCCGAAGTCGGACAGGGTAGGCATTGCCGTTGCGACGATGGTTTTCACTGACCTGACGCTTTCCATCGCTGATGCGATCATCAAGGTCACGATCTCGGACATGCCGCTGTCGCAGTTCATTTTCCTGCGGTCCTGCGTCACGCTGCCCCTGTTGATCTCGATCCTGAAATGGCGCTATCCGCAGGTATCGTTGCGCCCAAACCATCCTGGCTGGGCCATCCTGCGAAGCAGCCTGCTTCTGTCGAGCCTGTTGATCTATTACGCTTCGCTACCGCGCCTCGACTTCTCGATGGCGGCAGCGGTCTATTACACGATCCCGCTGTTCATCACCCTTTTTGCGGCCTTCTGGATCAGGGAACCTGTCGGGGTGCAAGGTTGGGCCGGGGTCGGCCTCGGCTTCCTTGGTGTGCTGCTCATGCTGAAGCCTCAGGCAGGCGATCTTAGCATCCATGCCGTGATGCCGCTGGTTTCCGCCATTCTCTACGCTCTGGCGATGGTGCTGACGCGCACCAAGAGCCGTGGCGAAAATCCCTTCGTTCTGGCGCTGATCTTCAACCTGATAGCGATCGTTCTCGGGGGTGGCGCTAGCCTGGCGCCCGTGATGGCAGGGAGCGAGGGTGGACAAAGCCTGTTCATGGGCGCGTGGATTCCGATGGGCTGGACGCTATGGGCGCTGATCGGGCTTTTGAGCATGACGATGCTGATCGGGAGCGTCGGCACGGCCATCGCCTACCAGTGGGGACCATCGTCGATCATCTCGACCTGGGACTTTTCCTATCTGGCCTTCGCAGTGCTATGGGGCGTCGTGGTGTTTTCGGAACGTCTGGATGCGGTTTCCATGCTCGGTATCGTTCTCATCGCACTGGCTGGGATTATCGTCATCCGTCGTTAGCGGCGATATATTTGGGCACCGAGCCCGATGATGGCTTCGGCTTTTGCGACTGTCGCAGAACTCTCAAGTTCGTTCGGATTTGTGCGACGGATTTTTGCAACATCTAAAGTCGGCCGAGCGAATACCGAAATCAATATTCCACATTTGTTCGTCAACTTGGCCATTTTCTCAGCTTCGGGCCGACTGGGCCTAATCAAAAGATGAGAAAGCAGGAAGACCCCCTGATGGGGCCGGGCCAACCGCGGTCGTCCCGAATGTTGGTCCTGCTCCGGTCCTCGTTCTGCTAAACGGCTTCGCCGTCCTCCACTAACGTTGCGGCCCTCAAGCGATGTGTCCCTTCCTGACGATTGATCTTCTGCGGGTTCGCGGACCTGCGGTCCTGCGCTGTCGGACCTCGTGACGGCCGCGATTGGCGCGGCCTCGAATGGAGGTCCGGCAAATGGACAGGAAGAGCAACAAATCCCGCGTCGATATCTACGCGAAGATCACCGACCGCATCGTCGCGGATCTGGAAAAAGGCGTGCGACCGTGGGTGAAGCCGTGGAGCGCGGCTAATACGACGGGGCGTATCACGCGCCCGGTGCGCCACAATGGATTGCCATATCAGGGGATCAATACCCTGCTTCTTTGGTCGGAGGCGGTTGCGAGGGATTTCGTTTCCCCGACCTGGATGACTTTCAAGCAGAGCGTCGAGCTGGGCGGTCATGTCCGCAAAGGCGAAACCGGCTCGATGGTTGTCTACGCCAGTCGCATCGTACGCACAGAAACCGATGCCCAAGGCGAAGAGGTCGAGCGCGGGATTCCGTTCCTCAAGGCCTATACGGTGTTTTGTGCCGACCAGATCGAAGGCTTGCCCACGCAGTATTACGGCAATCCCGCGCCGGTGTCCAATCCGGTGGAGCGGATCAAACACGCGGATGCCTTCTTCGCAAATACCGGGGCCGTCATCCGCCACGGTGGCAACGAAGCGTACTTCAATCCGGCTCTCGATATTGTGCAAATGCCGCCGTTCGAGAGTTTCCGCGACGGGCCCGGCTACTATGCGACCCTCGGACACGAAATGACTCATTGGGTTGGGTCGGAAAAGCGCCTTGATCGCAACCTTTCCCGTTATCACAAGGATCGCTCATTCCGGGCCCACGAAGAACTCGTGGCCGACCTCGGCGGCTGTTTCTTAGCAGCTGACCTCGACATCGTACCAGAGCTCGAGCCGCGGCCTGATCATGCCAGCTACCTGGCAAGCTGGCTCGAAATTCTCAGGAACGATAAGCGATTCATCTTTGCCGCGGCGGCCCATGCCCAGCGTGCGGTCAAGTATCTGCATGGTCTCCAGCCGAATGCGACACAGATCGCGGAGGCGGCATGATATTGTATTCTCCGATCTATGTCGGGGGTGGCGCGGAGCCATCCCATCCGCCTTCGTGTCCTCCGCCTTGGCACCGGTCAGTTTGGGTAGTAGCCCGGCGTGCCGATCCAGATCAGCCGGCCCGTTCCGACGTCCAGCCCGAGACGGGCATTTCATGACCTTAGCGGCCATCTATCTTGAAGGGGCAGACGCCGGACCACGGAGTTTCGCCAGTCGGCCCAGTCGTCACCGACCGAAGTAAGGCGGGTTGCTTCCCTTTCCGGCTCTTTCGTTATGCGATGGCGCCTGTTGGAAGCGTCGGGTTTGATGGCGCCTCACGATGGCTGCGGTTGCGGTGATCATGCCGGTGGATTCGCCTGTCGTCTGACCGGCGGTTTCATGGAAGGGCGCACCACCTGCGTCCTCGATGGGGCTGGTCTGACCGAAGGCCGTCTTCGCTGCGCTACGCCTCGTTCTCAAACCCGCAACAGCCGGTCGCGACTTTCTTCCCCTGGCGACTGCGCCGCCATTCCGCGCGGAACAAGAACCCCCCCCCGGGGCTGCCCTTCACTGGGGTGGCGCCCAAACGCCCCACCCCTTGCCCCACACCAATGGGGGACCCCGGTGGGTGCGGGCCGATCGCCTCCGGTCCATCGACCGCCATCGAGGTCGCGGTGGTCGCGGCCCGAGAAACTCACGGAGACGACAAATGGCTACCATCGGCACATTCACCTCAAACGGCAACGGCTTTTCCGGAGCCATCAAAACCCTCAACCTCAACGTCAAAGCCAAGCTGATCCGCGTCGAGAACCCTTCCGACAAAGGCCCCCACTTCCGCGTCTACTCGGGGAGCGTCGATCTCGGAGCCGCCTGGCAGAAGGTCTCCAACGAGGGCCGCGACTATCTCTCGGTCAAGCTGGACGACCCGAGCTTCCCCGCTCCGATCTACGCCACCCTGATCGAGGTGGAAGGCGAGGAAGGCCTGCAGCTGATCTGGTCTCGCCCCAACCGGGACTGATCGCCTCGACGAGGGCTCCGCCGCAAGGCGGGGCCTTCGGCCGTTCCCAAACCAAGCCCGCAGGCGGAACGAGAAAGCGTGACAAAGCGATGGCTGCGGAGCAGGGGCTCGGGTCCCGTCTTCTGGTGGCGTCTCAGTTGGGCTCAGTCGTTTTGAGGAGTCCTGATCGCCTTGGCCGACCTGAAGGTCTCCTATTCAGTTTCAGGCGAAGAGGCTTCAAGCGCCAGCACATCCAGCCCCTCAATCTCCTGCATCACTTTTCCGGCGATACCCTGCAAGTCACCATACATGCCGACAGTCGACTCGATCACCCCTTGGATCTGCGCCTCGCGCTTGGCCCACAGGCGTGTTGTGACCTTGCGTTCCTTGGCGAGGTCCTCCTGCATATCCGAGAATTTCTCCACGATCGCCTCGACACGGTGGCGGAAGCGCGGACCGGTCAGATAGCCGTAGACCTGTTCCATTTTGGTGGCCTGGCCGTCCTGGGCGAGGCGGGAGTTGGCAAGCTCGATCAGGGATTGCCGAAGCATGATGGCGATCGGGATCGCACACTTGGGATGGGCGACATAAACTCCGTCCACAAGATCGAAGGTTTCCACGCCGGGAGGCAACGCTTCCGAGATCATCAGCGCAATATCCGCTTTCGCGGCTCGTTGATCTCCTCTGAGTTTCCCAAGCCAGCCGTGGCTCCAGTTCTTGGTGCGTTTCGATTCCCATAAAATGGCGCCGCATGGCTGGCCGGCGGGTCCGACCACGCGGTGCAGGACATCTCCGCCGAACTCGCCCTTGGCGACCGGTTCGATGGTGTCCATCGGGAACCGGCTGGCAATGAGGGACTCGAGCTCAAGCTCGAGGACCTCGCCCTGCAGCTGCTGAGAACCCTGTTCCGCACGGCGCTTCAGCTCCTCGATCTGACGCTGCATGCCGGCGATCTGTTCTTCTTTTTCGGCAACCTTCATTTTGAGCCCGTCTTCGGCTTCGGACCTCGCCTTTACGCGAACGGCGTCCAATCCTTCCTGGATCTTCCTTTCGATGGTCAGCGCCATCTCGCGCTTTTCATCGTCAAGCGCACGCTGCTGTTTGAGGAATTCCGCCTGTTGCTGCTGGGCCTCGGCGAGCTTTTCGTCGCGCGCCTTCAACGTCGCCTCCAGCTCGGCAAGCTTGTTATCCCTGTCCTCCAGATCTACCGAAAGCAGCAATTTTGCCTTGCGGGCTTCCTCGACAGCGATTGCGGCACGCTCAAGCTTGATTTGCTCAGCCACCTGGTTGCCGATGTCCTCTTTGGCGGCGTCGATCGCGGCCCGCTCACGTTTAAGCTCTTCCTCCCGGGCCGCCATGGACGCGTTGCTCTGCTCCAAACGCCGTTCATAGTCCTCGCGAGTCGCGGCAATCAGCGGCGCCGCGAGCGACTCGTTGAGCTTGATCTCCGTTTTGCAGCTTGGGCAGCTGATTGTCGGTTCATTGAGAATCCTGGGCTGCACAGTCATTTGGCGCGCTGACTCACTGAGGGCTGATGTAGTTTCAGACTATATATTACCGCTCTTTTTTGGAAAAGAACAAAGAGCGAACAAGGGTGTTATCCCCAGCGTAAGGACGGAACGCCGATTTCGTCGTCGAATTCCCGGCAAAACGGCACGGTGAATCCGCCGTCTTCTACGAATGACTGTTTCTCTTTTGCGATCTGATCGGCATTCCGCCGGAACGTGACCCGAGAATGAAATCAAACACGGCTTGAGGCTGACCCAGCGCTG
This sequence comes from Mesorhizobium sp. M0496, assembly GCF_040321205.1. Taxonomy (NCBI): domain Bacteria; kingdom Pseudomonadati; phylum Pseudomonadota; class Alphaproteobacteria; order Hyphomicrobiales; family Phyllobacteriaceae; genus Mesorhizobium; species Mesorhizobium sp. M0496. The sequence continues at coordinate 45,188 of NZ_JAMYRC010000028.1, forward strand.
TCGCCTGCAAGGCTGCCGGAATCCTTGCTGCGGCTTCGGCCTGTTCGGCAAGCATGGTGAGTGACATGCCGAGCGCGCATTCGAAGGCGCGATCCGGCGCGTTCATCAGCCGACGAAGGAGCGCCGCGGCGCGTCCGGCATGACGCACCGCCGCCGCATGCTTGCCCTCGCGGATCTTCACGCCGGCCGCCGATAACAGGATCAATCCCTTGAAGAGCATCCGAAGCGGAGCGCCTCGATCTGCAACCTGCCAAAGACCTTCCCAAGCCTCATGGGCTTCCCAGTAATAGCCATGATTGAAGAGGTCGATACCCCAGAGGAACATGTCCGAGTCAAGCGACGCCTCTTCAGCAATCTGAATTGCTTCGCTGTGATAGCTGTGTCCTGCAGGATCGCGCACGGGATGCGGCTGCCGGCCGGGAAGATACGCATAGGACGGAAAATTCTTTTCCGGTAGCCAGCGCGGGCGCAACGTCGAACTAATAGCCATCAAAGACGCATTTTGTCACTTGGCAATCAATTACGATAGAGGTGATTTGGCCGCGACGGGCGGAGCCCGCAGGCCGGTCGCCCCTCGTCCGGTACTATGGAACAGGAACCCCTTGCGGGTTGTCTCCAGGCAGTCTCGTGTGCCTGCGCGTCTGCCGCCCAGCGCAGCTTGAAAGGGTGCTCCCGACCGAGCGGCGTCAGACGGCTGGCCTTGTGACAGCCCCGACGCACAGCCCGGCGTACCGCGCGGCAACTTCGAGAGCATCTCATCTAACCCCCACATTTTTCCGCTATTCCGGCGATACATTCCTCGAGACGCTCCAGGCGGAATTTCGCAATGCGAAGTTCGTTCCCGGCTTCGAAACGTCGATGGCGTCCCTGAGGTGTGGTCGCAATGAGGTTGCGCTCAAGTTCGGCAATGTGCGCACGCACCTGTTGGGCATCGTCCTGACGCAACGCCTTGATCCATCCACGCCCGCGCATCAGTCTTCCTGCCAGTACCCCGAAAGTCATGCCCGAGTTATGCCACCGAGACCCTAATTTGCGGCAAGCCGAAACAGTCGAAATTTAACTTCCGCTGACGCGATTATATTTTGACAAGGCGTTCATCCGGTGGAACGGGACCAGGTTCGGTGAAGAACCTCTACCGGCCTTGCTCGATTGAACTCGTGCCCTTGGGCGCGAAGAAACACGTCCATCTGAACCTCTGGTAGGCCTCGAACTTCATATGCGGAATGATCGTTCGATAGAACGTCATCAATCGCTCACAGAGATGATAGTGATCATCGGGGGAGGCTTGGACACGCTCCCTAGGGATAAACCACTCTGGCTCTTGTGGCTCATTCAGATATGAAGGGCGAGGCAGGCTGACGTAATAGCCGTCTTTCGTCTCCCTGACATCGCGAGGGTCTATGGGATGGCAATCTTTGTTGCCGCAGCAATCATAGAGCAGGACCGGGTCTTTTTTGCCGGTATACCAGTCGTGAGCATCCGCATTGCCAGTTAAGACAAGCCACGCCAGCGCGATACGTCTTCGTGGCTGTCTCATGACACCCCCCACATGCCGCATAGCATATATTAGCGAAGTCTAATTGTCATCCTGGAGCCGCATGCGGTCGAAGCCGCGAATGGGTTTGTCAAATACTTAATCGCCTCCGCTCATGCGAGGAAAACGAAACAGTCCGGCAAGAGAGGGTGGCGACAGGATTGTCGCGGGCCTTGATGCGAGGGCATGTCGAGCAGTTCTTTCTCTCAGCCGCAGGCAAGACGGTGCTTTCGCGCCGAGGCGTGCCCCATGAAAGGGCCGGAGAGTTGGGTTGGTATGTGGATAATCAGCGCTAGTGTCTTGCCGATTGCGCCAGCCGGCGCGCACTCTCGCCGCCATGGTGGCGGAGCATGTTGAATTGGCCTTGTTTGAGCAGTCGCTCGGCAATATCGAGGGCCTCAATCGACCGTTCTGTGATCGTGTGGCTGACGCTGCGGAAAAAACCGCAGGGTCGGTTCTGTTCGATGTTCGCGTCGACGGCGATGTCTGCGTACAGCGGATGGCTGCGATTGGATATGGCGTAACCGGCACTGCGATAATCGTGATGGAGAAGAACGGACAACTTAGATGCGCATCGATCAACGAAGATACCGCGCTTTTGGTGGCGGAATTGGCTGCCTGGAATGCGTCTCCGCTGCGTGAGCAAGCGAGGGTTGACCACCGCGCAACGGCCAGCATCCTGCTAGCCAAGCTTCGGAACTCAGGTCACTTCGCCCGTTTCTAGGCGGCTCGGCGCTGCTCGTATCCGGCGGCCAAATGGCTCCTCGGCTCACACAAGACCCGACGGCGATATAAGCGCACGCTGAATAGGCCATGTAGTCCAAGGTCTCCCGATGGTGTTGATTGTGGAGCGGCGGCGGCGTCGCTTCGATTGAGGATAGCCCGAATCTGGCTGACCTTTCAGGCAGGAGCGTGTTATGCGACCTCGCCTTTCACGCCCCGCCAGCGGGTCGTTCAATCCACTTGGTCAACGTAGCCTAATCGCGTACCAAGAACTCGTGCTCATCGGCGCGCCTTGGTGCACCAAAAATGCCAGAGAAGAAAATTCCCCAAAATGCTCGACAAAACCTATGATGCCGCCACGGTCGAACCGAAGATCGCCCAAAAATGGGATGAGGCAGACGCTTTTCGCGCCGGTGCGAACGCCAGGCCGGGCGCGGAAACCTTCACGATCGTGATCCCCCCGCCGAACGTCACCGGTTCGTTGCACATGGGGCATGCGCTGAACAACACGCTGCAGGACATCATGGTGCGGTTCGAGCGCATGCGCGGCAAGGATGTGCTCTGGCAGCCGGGCATGGATCATGCCGGCATCGCCACGCAGATGGTGGTTGAGCGACGCCTGGCCGAAAAGCAGCAGCCGGATCGCCATAGCATGGGCCGCGAAGCCTTCATCGAGAAGGTGTGGGAGTGGAAGGCGGAATCGGGCGGTGTGATCTTCAAGCAGCTCAAGCGTCTCGGCGCATCCTGCGACTGGTCGCGCGAGCGCTTCACCATGGACGAGGGTCTGTCGAAGGCCGTTCTGGAGGTCTTCGTCACGCTCTACAGGCAAGGCCTGATCTATCGCGACAAGCGACTGGTCAACTGGGATCCGAAGATGCTGACCGCGATTTCGGATATCGAAGTCGAACAGCATGAGGTTCACGGGAACCTGTGGTATCTGCGCTACCCACTGGAGCCAGGCATCACCTACCAGCACCCGGTTGCTTTCGACGAAGACGGCGAGCCCACGGAGTGGGAGATGCGCGACTATCTCGTCGTCGCCACCACCCGTCCTGAGACGATGCTCGGCGATACCGGCGTTGCGGTCCATCCGGATGACGAGCGCTACAAGGCAATCATCGGCAAGCACGTCATCCTGCCGATCATCGGCCGCCGCATCCCGATCGTCGCCGACCAGTATCCGGATCCGACAGCCGGAACGGGCGCGGTGAAGATGACCCCGGCGCATGACTTCAACGACTTCGAGGTCGGCAAGCGGCGCGGCCTGCGTGTCGTCAACGTCCTGACGCCTGATGCGCGCATCACCATCAAGGACAATGAGGATTTCCTCGAAGGTCTCGATCGTCCCGCCGCCCTGCATGGCGCCTGGGATGAACTGGAAGGCAAGGACCGTTTCGAGGCTCGCAAGATCATCGTGCGCATCTTCGAAGAGGCAGGCCTGATGGACAAGGTCGAGCCGCATAAGCATACGGTCCCGCATGGCGACCGCGGCGGCGTGCCGATCGAGCCCAGGCTGACGGAACAGTGGTTCGTCGACAACAAGACTTTGGGGAAGCCTGCCCTGGAATCGGTGCGCGAAGGAAGAACCAGGTTCGTACCGCGCAACTGGGAGAACACCTATTTCAACTGGCTGGAAAACATAGAGCCGTGGTGCATTTCCCGCCAGCTTTGGTGGGGTCACCAGATTCCGGCGTGGTACGGGCCCGACGGGCGCGTCTTTGTCGAGAAGACCGAGGAAGAGGCGCTGCAGGCGGCGATCGAATATTATCTGGCGCTGGAAGGGCCGTGGAAGGCCTGGGTCGAGGACAAGCTCGAGAACTTCAAGCTGGGCGAAATCCTGACCCGTGACGAAGACGTGCTCGACACCTGGTTCTCGTCGGCGTTGTGGCCGTTCTCGACGCTCGGCTGGCCGGATCAAGCGCCGGAACTTGCACGCTACTATCCGACCAACGTGCTCGTCACCGGCTTCGATATCATTCCCTTCTGGGTCGTTCGCATGATGCAGATGGGCCTGCACTTCATGAAGGACGAGAATGGCAGACCTATCGAGCCTTTCGAGACGGTCTATATCCATGCGCTGGTGCGCGACAAGAACGGGCAGAAGATGTCGAAGTCGAAAGGCAACGTCATCGATCCGCTCGATCTCATCGACGAATACGGCGCCGACGCGTTGCGTTTCACCCTGACGGTGATGGCGGCGCAAGGCCGTGACGTGAAGCTCGATCCGGCGCGCATCGCCGGCTATCGCAACTTTGGCACCAAGCTGTGGAATGCGACGCGCTTTGCCGAGATGAACGAAGTCGCACGCAACGACGGTTTCTGGCTGAACGACGCCAAGCTGGCGGTCAACCGCTGGATCCTGACCGAGCTGACGCGCGCCGCGCGCGAGATCACCGACGGCATTACCTCATACCGCTTCAACGAGGCGGCGGGTGCCGCATACCGCTTCGTCTGGAACCTGTTCTGCGACTGGTACCTGGAACTGCTGAAGCCGGTGTTCATGGGCGCGGACGAGGCGGCCAAGGCCGAGAGCCGCGCCTGCGTCGCCTTCGTGCTCGACGAAATCTACAAGCTGCTGCATCCGATGATGCCGTTCATGACCGAGGAGCTGTGGGCGCAGACGGCCGGCGAGGGCAAGGAGCGCTCCTCGCTGCTATGCCATGCGGCCTGGCCGTCGCCGGACTTCGAGGACGCGCAAGCGGCCGCCGACATCAACTGGCTGGTCGACCTCGTCTCCGGCATTCGCTCCGTGCGCTCGGAGATGAACGTGCCGCCGGCGGCAATCGCGCCGCTGGTCGTGGTCGGCGCCAATGATTTGACCCGGGAACGGTTGGCGCGCGAGGAGTCCGCGATCAAGCGGCTGGCGCGGGTCGGCGACATCTCGCTCACCGATGTCGCGCCAAAGGGTTCGGCGCAGATCGTGCTCAACGAGGCGACGATCTGCCTGCCGCTTGGCAGCCTGATCGACCTATCTGCCGAAAAGGCGCGTCTCGAGAAGGCGATTGCAAAAACCGAGCAGGAGACCGCTCGTATTTGCGGCAAGCTTTCGAACGAAAAGTTCGTTGCCAACGCAAATCCAGATGTGGTGGCCGCCGAACGTGAGCGTCTCGGCGATCTGAAGGGACAAAATGCCAGCCTCAAGCTTGCGCTGGCCCGGATCAGCGACGCGGGCTGAGGAAGACGCTAAATTCAAAAGTTGGCACGCGGCGATAGTCGCGTGCTGTTGCAGTCTCAGGCTCCGCCAGCACAGGAACAGCGGTTTTCCTTAGTTTGTCTGCGGCGGCTTGGCTGTCGATGCTCTTCAAGGCAGGGGCCGATCGATCGCACTCGCAGCCTATTGTTCTTCTCCGCCACTGACCATCGAATCTTGGAGGATCGTCCGCCTCCGCCCCGCACCATTTGAGCGCGACAGGTAAGCGATCGCTGATGCCCCAGATATGTGCAGGCCGGGGTTCAATGACGGGGATGGCGAAAAACTGAGTGCTCGGGCTTGCGGGCCGAGCTTGTCGGCCGCTCGATGGAAAGTGTCATCTGAGGCGGGGACTCTGCCGCGTGCAGCTGGAAGACTCGTTCGTCCAGTTCCTTGTCTACTTCCGTGAGACGATGATTGAGGCGAAGGTAGTCTGTCCAGGTCGGCGTGCGGAATGTTTCTGTCCATTGCATAGGCTTCTGCAGGTTGCGCTGGAGCGTCCAGTTCCGCGCACCGACGCGGCTGTGTACATGACGCCGCTGCCGCATGAGGTCGAGGAAGGCCTCGAGATTTCTCTCGGCTATCAGATATTCGACCTTGACCACGATCGGGCCGCTCCTCGGCTTCAAATTGAGAGCGACAGCTGGGGCGTCGAATTCGCCCAAAGGATCGGGTTCGGAGTCGCGGCGCTCGCGAAGAGGAAACAGAACGCCGGCTGCGGCGACGAGCAACAGGGCTCCAGCGGAGCCCTCCAGCGCCCAAGTCAGGGAATGGTTCTGGGAAACCGTGCCCCACACCCAGCTGCCGAGCGCGATGCCACCATCAATCAAGGCATAGTAGATCGAGATTGTGCGCCCCACGACCCAGCGCGGGCTCGCCAGCTGCACGCTCACACCGACCCCGGACCAGGCGGTCACCCAACCGGCGCCGCCCAAGGCAAGTGCAATTGCCGCCACCGCAATCGAGGATGTCATTGCCAGGAAGAGAGAGCACGCCGCGCAGGCGACGCAGGAGAGCCTCATCAGCCTTTCTTGCGACAAGCTCCGTCTGAACAGGCTGTTGGAGAGGCCGGCGAAGACGGCACCCGTCCCGAAGCCGGCCATGAGCGCGCCATAGGCGAGCGGGCCTCCTCCCAACTGGTCGCGGACAACCACCGGCAGCAGCGCGAGTATGGCGATGCTCGCCAAGCCAAAGAGGGTTCCGCGCGCGATCGCCGCCTTGATTTCCGATGACATCGCAGTGAAGCGCAGTCCATCATAGATCGCCGTCCTCATCGGCTCACGCGGCAGAGGCGAAGAACGAACCTTCCACTTGCAGCGCCATATGGTGGCCAGAGGGACCAGGTAGGTGAGCGTGGTCACGGCGAAAGCCGTCATAAGCCCAAACGAAGCAACCACGATGCCGCCGAGTGCCGGGCCCACGGTCCGGACGGTGTTGAAGCCAACAGAAAGCAGGGTGACGGCTGCGGGAACATCGCGTCGGTCCACGATATCGCCGACAGATGCTTGCCAGGCGGGATCGTTGAGAGCGCCACCAGATGCGATCAAAAAGCTGAAGCCGAGGATCATCCACGGATTGACAAAGCCCAGCGCCACGGACGCGGTCAGCATCGCGGACGCCATCACCATAAGGCACCGACCCGCGAACATGACCCGGCGCCGGCTGAAATTGTCGGCGAGAACTCCGGCGAACACGGACAAAATGAAAGCGGGCAGGTTCGATGAAGCCTGCACCAGCGCAACCATCAAATCGGAAGTCGAGATTGTTGCCATCAGCCAACTGATGGCGACAGTCTGCATCAACCAGCCGAGACTTGAGACCTGCGTCGCGAGCCAGATCGAACGAAAGGTCGGCTGCATGAGGGGCGCAAATGTCGTCGGCGCAGCCAAATCTTCGTTTGATCCAGCCACCCTACTCATTTTGCGAACCTTTGCTTTCCGTTATTGTCGTTTCCCATGTAATCTCGACTGAACCGTGGCGGCTGACAAAATTGAGACAGAAACTGTTTTGCCTTCGGCGAATGCGGCCACAGTTCCATCTGACCAGTTTTGCGGCGGAGACGCAGACTTGAGCCGGCTCACTCTCCTTCGAAGACATCACCTGGGTGAAGCCCGGATTCATGCTTGTTGTTTGACGCAGCATGCTTCATCAACAGGCACTTCGTGAGACGCGACCATGTTCTTTCGTTGAAAACTCACTCACCAACGGCGTTCGATGCGTTGAGTGTGGCTTGGGAGAGTGAGGACGCTTGCAGATCTTTGACAGGATCGATTCACTGATAGACGCAGGCGATTGTCGGGCCGCGATCGAAGAGGCGCGCGCCTTGCTACTTCAATTCGAACAAAGGTCCGATGCGCTCACACATGCGATCGACGACTTTCTGCTCGATCTCATGACACTGGCTTTCATTGTTGAATGTTATGGACGCGGCTTTGAACTTCTGGCGCGAACGCTTGCCCGAAGAAGACTGGCAAAGGTCAGGCTTTTGTCGGAAGGGGTCAATTCTGCCAGGGAGAAATGACACCCAAAGCTTGCTGGCTGAACCGGCGATCGCGCCGCGTTCCACACAGTGACGAAGGCAATCAACGACGTTCGGCCGCCAAAAAAATAGGGCCATCGGTAAACCGAGGCCCTTTAGGTGTGAAGGTCAAAACCTTCAGAGGGGAACAGCTGATACGATGGAATGGGAGGAAACCATCGCGTGCATCAGCTGTAGGCTTAATGGCTAAAAGTTGTGCAATGCGCAAACACGTTTTGTGCAATGCAGCTATGCAAGAACGGAGAGGGTCCCTCTCCACCCCCAAAATTTGCGCTTGGAATGTTTGTGCTGCTCGCAGGTGCTGATGAGGGAGATCCTGACGCTCGTGCACCTCCGGCAGGAGCAGAGACGATCATCGCTCGATCGGCGGTTTCGATCTCGAATGTGAGGGTCAGCGCTTCGGCGGGGAGCTACCGTTACAGCACCATGCCGATGCGGACCGGCGTGGGATTACGATATCGAGCTCCCCACGACCGTGAGGCCGCTTGGGCCGTCCCGCCCTCGAGCCCGCCCTCGACGATCTAGAGGGTGAACGGGAGCGCTTGCGCCAGCTTTTTGCCCATGCGCCCGCAGGCTCGCGTCATACCAGTCGCGTGATAGTGGTGACTTTTGCGTTCACCGGCGATCTGGCCGCGAAGCGTCGTCAATTCGCCGAGGTGGAGGCAACCGACATCGATCGCGATGACGAAGGCGAGGTCACTTGTACGTAGGGCGCTTCCGATAGCGGATGAATTTCGCTCGGGTTTGGACGGCTCGAATTACTCATTGTGCGATCCAACTTCCGCGTCGCGAAAATTCCCAGTATTGTTTCAGATGATAAGCTGACGTTTGCTACGCATCAAACTTAGGAGTGCTGCGACAGCGCGAATACGTTCATCGCCCTTTCAAACATTTCAGTCCACAAGTTATCGGTCAACGCACAATAGCGCGCGAGAAACAGCAGCGAGCGAGCTTCAGCAAGGGCAATGAAAAGGGGCAACACGTCGAGTTCAATCTTGGACAACGGGCGGATCTTTTCATATCCGGATATCAATGAAGCGACCATCTCACCGGAATTGGGGCTTTCGGCGCGCGCTGAGTGCCATGCCGCCGTGCCGAGGTCGAGAACAAGAGGGCCGTGCCCAAAATCATCAAAATCGAAAAAGTGGACCTTCCCCTGGTGAACGCGAGTATTGCCTGGCCAGGCATCGCCGTGACACAGGCCGGCTGGAAGGGAGTGCAACTCAGATCGCCGCAAGCATGCCAGGTAGTCGTGCTCAATCACTCCCGAGACTTCGCGGCTCTCAAGGATGGGAGAAAGTGCCAGCAACGTATCTTGGACTATCGCTATCGGCTCAAGGCTTCGGATGTCTCCGCCAATGGCGGTTGGCATAGCCAGGTGCAGGTGCGCGATGGACGCTCCAAACTGCGCCATACCAGCAGGTGTAAGCTCGATCGGGTCCCCTTCGACACTTTCGAAAAGGCAGGCATGACGAAGGCCACCACCACATGCCAATTCAAGGATATGGGCGGATCTGTCGGCCGTGGCGACAGGTCGGCTTACACCCCACATCCGCGCGGTCAGGAAACTGCGTCAGCAGGGTTACCTCGGCAATGATGTGCGAAAGGGGCCTTCCCGATGCGCGGTAGAGCCGTAAATAGAAATACTTCTGCCCCGCACGTGCCCGATAAGTACGATTCACGCCGTCAACAACCGATTCAATGGCGTCAAAACGGAGCAAGTATTGGGAAGAGAGCCAATCCTTGTCGATATCGATCATAGGCTCCAAATACACATTTGGTCCCAATGTCGCAAAAATCCGAAGCCATCATCCGGCTGGGTGCTCCAATGTATCGCCACCAACGCCGGATGACGATAATCCCGGCCAGTGCGATGAGGACGATACCCAGCACTGAAGCCGTAATCATCGCTGATTCCTCGATACAAGCCGGAGTCGTGGTCGCTGGAGACCGGGCGTCTTTGCCGGATCGGGCAAGCCGCTTGTGTGCCCGCCGCCATCCTGACCTATCCTGACAGACAAAAAGATCAAAGCCAGAACGGTGGCGACGGTGGCATAGCGGAACAGGGATCGTGCCAGAACATGGCGGGAACATTTTTGGCCCAGCGCATCAGTGAAGTTCGCATGCGCGATGTCGTCACCATGCTGGTCGAGGGCAGAGTGGCTGCCGGGTGAATTGTCGAACGTCTCAACGGTTCGCCGAGAATTTCGTCGTGCTCCGGACGATCTTCGCTGTCGACTCCACCCGACCTATCGCCTCACAAGTGCCCGCCGACATCTTGCCACGGTGTCAAGATCGCTGACTTCCCACTGGCGACATCGCGCCCGCGCCCGGTACACGAAGCGACTTTGTTCCAAAAAATGGCTCCCGTCGCTCTACCGGCTACCTGTCAAGACGGGATCGCTTCTGCGCGTCGGGCGGATCGCGGCTGATAGCCGCGCATCCGCTTGGCGCGCAGCAGCTCGAGGAAAAGGGCGACGGCTTCGCCCTCGGTATCAAAGGAGTGCTGTACCGTGCGGCCGGTGGTTCCGATCCGGCCCCAACGCCGGACCAGGCAGGTCTGGCCGAACAGGGTCTCCTCGATCGACAGTGCATAGAAGCGCGCCATGTTCCGATCCGCGTCGCGGCGTTCGATACAGAGGCGATAGAGCTGCGCGATCATTGCGGACAGAATCGCGCAGCCGGACGCGCGCGTCCAATGAATGGTTTGAATCAGCGGACGCGGATCGATTCACTCTGGTGATGGATGGAACCGAACGTCAGTCGTTCAGCACCGTCTTTGATGGCCTTCCCGAAGAGATGTAGCCAATCCTCGTTGGGCCATAGTCCTGGGCGGTCGGTCGTACGAAAATCGACGCTGATAGCGCGTCTGGCTACTTCGGCTGCCCGGCAAGGAATTCCGTTATCAGGCCCTGCACCACCTCCTGCATGGTTGTTCTGTTGCGCGCGCAATGGACCTGCAGCTCGATCATCTGCGAGACCGGAATGCGTGTGTGCAGCCGGGCTGTCTCGCCGTCTGCCTTCGGCCTTTCGAGCTTCGCTTTCGCCGCTCTGGCAGACTGGGTTCTCGTCTGCTGCTCCAGGTTGTCGGCTTCGCTGATGCTGGATTCCACTATGGCAGCCATGTTGCGCGAGAACGGATCATCCGAACGGGCGCGCGGTTTCAAGGCAGGCAGCGGCAATTGGTTTGCGGTCCGATCGTTTTTCTCGTTCATTGCGGGGTGGCTCCGTTCAGTTTGCGGATGATCTCGGCGGTCAGGGCATTCGTCTGGTCGCGAGCGTCCTCGACGGCCTTGTTCACAGGCTGGACTTCGTAAAGCGTCCCGGCGGTTGCGATTGAGGCGAAGGTCGGCCGTTGCGACAAAAAGGTCTCAAGCACGCTGGCGTCGGCCTGCCGCAGCAGCTGGATCGCCGTGCGGAAGGCCATCGTGTTGTGTTCGATCCCTGAAACCATGTTGAGCATCACCGCGTAGGGAATTTCGCGGTGGCGCCCGCCAAGTGAGCGGATGTGCCGGATCAGACCGAGGCATTGCTTGACATCGAAGACGTGCGCTTTCGTCGGAATCAGCACGAAGTCGGCGTTGGCGACGGCCGGGCCGAGTGCAGCCACGGCCGTGCCTTGGACGTCGACCAGCAGCAGGTCCTCGGCGTCGGATTGCGCCAGGCGATCGATCAGGTCGTCGGTCGAGCTGATGGGGATGACGTCGATGTTTGAAAGCGCGTACCCGGCGCGGCGACTGTTTTTGCTCCACTCCAGCGCTGACAGTTGCGGATCGGTGTCGAGCACCGTCACCCGATGACCGGCGGCGGCGAATTCGCCCGCGAGCAGGATGGTGGTCATGGTCTTGCCGACCCCGCCTTTGGGAGAGGCCACTGTGATTTGCACCGCGCGTTGTTCCGGCATTGTTTTTTCCCAATGTTGCGTCACTTTGGCGTCAAGGCGCATAGGCGATTTGGCGCCAAAGCGACCTTCTTGCATTATGACTATGCGCCGATGCAACAAAGTGCCGAGGCGCATAAGTGCCTGTGTGATAATATGAATTTGCACATCGGTGCAATGTCCCAGGATGCATGATCGGCTCTGCATTAATGTATCAGTGAGTCAGTATAATGTTTCATATTGAATTGACAAGATACGCAATTTGGGTCCAAATTGGCTGAGCAGGTCGTCGCTTCGCTTCGACCTGGACCGTCTTCGACGTGAGGCCCATCCGCCATAGCGAGGAATTTTGGACACCAGCGCCGCCCACAAGGACACCCGAAAGCGCTCCCGGATCGATATTGGGCCGGAGGCGGGCGCGCTCCTGGATGAGGCCTGCAAGGTGTTCCAGCTTGACCGAGCGGAGACGTTGCGGCGCATTATCCGGGCCAGCCTGGATGTCGGTCCCGCTCTGTCAGCTGAGAATTCACGCACTGTCGCGGCGTTGGCCTCACAAGTTCGGATGGTCGGCCGAAACCTCAGCCAGCTTCTCCATGCCATTCATTCCGGCCACGCTGCCCCCATGGAGGCGGCGTTGCCGATATGGGAAGCGCTGGATGAGAGGGTGAAAGCTGTCGACGCCGAATTGACGGCGATGACGATCGCCCATGGCCTGAAACTTCGGAAGGCGGCGCATCTGATGGATGGTGAGGGCGCGTGAACCTCGACCAGTCTTCCATACAAGCCATAGCCGATCGGATTCGCGCGAGCGCGGCTTTTGAAGAAGAGAACCGCAAGCGCCGGCGTCGGGCACTGTTGTCCTTTTCTGGAAATGACGATGATGGGTTGTTCAAGACGGTTCGCGGCCGGAAGGGGGAGGGCGGTCTCGTGGCAAGCCAGCCACCGGAACCGGCCGTGCCGCGCTCGTCTCCCGGGGAGCTGGAGCCGCCGCGCGGTAAAGCCGGGCGCCTTAACCTCGCCCTGTCGGCGAAGCAGCGGAAGCTCGCCGGCGGACCTGCGCCGAGGGCCGCTGCCGACAGGCTGGCGGCCGGGTATCAGCCGGCCGTTCTGAAGGTGATTTCCTACGGGCATGGCGTCACAAGGGCAGCCGCCATCGGTCAATATATCCAGAAGGAGGGTGTCGCGCTCGAGACGCATGACGCGCGTATCCTGGCAACGCAGGAAGCTGTTGCCGATGAAATGAAACAGTGGGGCAAGGGTTTCGACAAGCGGCGGGAGAGCGAGGATGTGGCGACGTTTCGGCTTTCGCTGGCAGGGCAGGAGAATGCCGAGCGCCTTTCACAGGCAGTTCAGGCAGGTTTCGCCGGCCACGGTTTCGCCTATCGTATCGACACACTGCAGGACGGATCGAGCATCGCGCGCGTCGTCGCGACCATGGCCGGACACAGCGTCGTGCGGGGTGAGAACGGGGACGACAAGGTGAAGCATCGGTTTCACTTTTCGGATCGACGCCAGCAGGATCGCCAGTTCTCGGCACCGACCCGGGCCACGATCGCCTCGCGGATCTCCGAGGCGCTTGGGGTCAAGGAGGATACCGTTTCGGTGAAGCCAATTGGGGAGCCCAGCCACGGCAAAGCCGGTGTCGTGTTCCAGCTCGCGCGCCTTAACCATGACGGAGCGGCGATCGGCGCCGACGGCGCCGCGATCGCGTCTGAGGAGGCGGTTCGGCAGACCGCGCAGTCCTGGGACAAGACCCTGAATTCCTACAAGCCTCGCGATACCATGCACATGATCCTGTCGGCCAAGGCGGGCGAGGACAGGCAAGCTCTGGTAAGGGCCGCACGTGGGTTCCTGCATGAGCAGTTCCCCAATCACAAATTCGCCTTCGGCATGCATGCCGATATGGCGGAGGAGGGCGGCCATATTCATGTCCATGCCATCGTCGCCGTGAAGGGTGAGGACGGTGAGCGATTGCGACCAGGTCCGGCCCAGCTTCGCGAATGGCGCGCGCTCTATGCCCAGCACGCACAAGCGCAGGGCATGAAAATCGTCGCGACTTCCGCGGCCTATCGAGCGTCATCACAAAGCTATGGTCCGCGCGACAAGGCGATTGTGGCCACGGCCGAAAAGCCGCGGCCGGGCAGGGAGGCGCGTGACCGCGCCTACGCCCGTGCAAACCCGCACGTCATCGAGAAAGCCCGCCAGCGGATCGACTACGCGAGGGCCAACCCGATAAAGATTCCGATTTCGGCGCGCCAGCTGCAGGCCACCGAGGCAAGCCTTCGGGACTGGCACTCGGTTGCTGCTTCCCGGCCGGATAACGCGATAGCGAGTCAATTCATTGATCGGATGACGCAAGCTTCCCGATCCGGTACTGTTGTGGTTGCTATTCGAGATGGAAAGGGTGTTCAAATGAGTTCAGATGCCACCGCGGACCAGATGCGGGAAAACCTAAAACAGATCAACGAGACCGTTAACAAGACAGCGGCCATGATGAACGGCCAGACGAAAGCGGAGTTCTTACGGCGCGCGGCGCCCACCATGGAACTGCTTGCGATCCGGACGGATCTCAAATCGCTGCAGGAAGGTGGCGTCACGCATGTCAGCGAAGACCAGGCCCATCGGATTGCCGGCGCGCGCGCCGAAGCTTTGGTCCATCGCGCCCAGGAGATCGAGGCCGCTGAGCGGCTTGAGGCCGATCGCGCTCGCGAGATCCGTAATCGCGCCATCGAGCAGGAGATCCGCGACGAACGAGCCGGATCGGCTGATCCGACCTCGCTTGAGCAGGTTGCGCAAGACCGCGAAATGGTGCGCAACGCCGAAAGCATCGCTGCGAAGGAAGCCCGCGAGGCACAAGCCGCAAGCGAAGCCGCGCGTTCATTGGCGCAGAATCCTAACGAGCGGCTTGATCCCGAGATCGTCAAAGGCGAACGGCTCGAAGAACTGCAGCGCCTGCAGTCGAGGAGCATCAACACCGCTCCAGTCGAAGGCGAAGAGCCGGATTCACAAAAGCCGCAAAAGCAGTAGTTGCCTCGTCATGCACCACTGCGTGGGCTCGTTGTTCCCTAAGCCGGGCTCTGGCAGCGGCTCCGTTCGGCACACGCTCGCGTCCAAACGCAAGATGTGCTCCGAGGAAAGACGAGGATTAGACACCTCGTGATTATGCAACCTCCTTCACCCGGATTTCTATTTCCAGGTGAGCGGAGGCGGCGATGTTGACGAGCGCGTCAAGCGAGAACTTGGCGAGCTTACCGCGCAGCAGATCATTGACACGAGGGCGCGTCAGGCCGAGCCGCTTGGCGGCTTCCTCCTGGGGAATGCCCCAACGCTGGACTGCCTTACGGATTTCGTAGAGCAGCGCCGAGCGCGCCTTGAGGTTTGCTGCCTCCTGTTCGGTGTCCGCCAGGGCGTCCCAGACGTTATCATAGATTTCTACGTTCATCGTTCTGCCTTCCATCGTTTTAGCCGTTGAGCCGCCAGATCGAGGTCTTTCTTGGATGTGGCCTGTGTCTTCTTCTGGAACGCATGAAGCACCAAAACGCGGTCCTCCAGCGTTGCCAGATAGATGACGCGGAACGCTCCCGATGCCTCCCGGACCCTGATTTCCCTGACACCGGCCCCCACGATCTGCATAGGCTTCCAGTCGTCGGGATCGTCGCCGCGCTGGACAAGTTCGAGCTGCCAGCCGGCCTCTATCCGCGCATCGTCAGGAAACGCTCGAACATCCGCCCTACTGCTTCCAAGCCATTCAATCACCTTCATCGGGGTGCACTGTATCGGTTTTGATACAGGTCGGCTAGAGTGAAAATCAATCGCATGTTACGGACCAGCAATCAGCTCACGTCCCCACCAAGAACCGGGAGGCGCAACGAAACGGTTCGATGCGCCCGCCATCGGATTTGGGACGCTTCGTCTTGTTCACACTCGACATAGGCACGGAAGGCACAAATCGCTCATTTGTATTCAACTGAATTTCACGTCCTTGCGATCGCCGTGACGTCTAATTTGATCCTGCAGGGCCTCAAGAGCGGCTGACGGTACCCCGTCGACATCTCCGCTATCCACTGACGGTGACAGGGAACGAGCGCCGGCCTCCACTTCCTGATCGACCGATGCGAGCAGCGCGGCGATCGACGTGGACTTGTTTCCCGGCCGGACTTGGAATTGCAAGACACTCGCCTTGACTTCAGACGCACTCGGGTCGGACGTCTTTGATGCTGCCGGCGCCGATCGCCGGCCAAGGGTGGGAAGCGGCCACGGCGCATCATCAGCCGTCTGATCGATCCGCTTCGGCTTCAACTCCGGAACTTCAGCGGCGACCTCGCTCTTGGCTTCAGCCTTACCGCCCGTTGGAAGGCCTGAGCTTGGCAGCGCCTGTGGTGCGTCCGCGCTGTCGCTCTTTATTTTCGGCTTTAACGCGACGGGATCAGCCGTTTCAGCCGCCGCACCAGTCGCACGCGGCACCGCATCGGCATAGGCTGTATCGCCCGAAACCGGCGCTTCGACGGTATCGGGTTCCCCCAACTCGAAAGGTGCCGCCGGCGCGTTGTTAGCCGCCGCTTCGACCTCCGCCATGGAGCGCAGCGGAAGATCCTGCCATCGGGAGAGAGGCGGTACTTTCAGGCGTCGGTGCCGAAATTCCTGGTAGGTCGCTTTATAGGGAGCGTCCTTATAATAGGTGATCTTGCGCACCATGAAACCAGGGGGGCTCGAGCCCAGAACCACGGCCTGCTTCGCCGGCAGTTGCCGAAGCTCCGCCGCCGTTCGGAACGGCCTTTCCTGATAACTTAAACTCTTGTCTCGGCCACCAAATATACCTTGACCAGCCCTGATGATCGGTGTGGGCACCTCGATCGTGGTCGGCCCCAGCATTACAGAGACATGTTCCGAGGTCTCCACGTCGTTCATGCGGATGAAAAGCTTCACCTGACACGCGGTCACCGTGGTGTGCCGCGTCGCTTTTCCATAGACTTCGTCAAGCTGGGCAAGATCCTGCAGGATCAGGACCATGCGAAAGCCATAGCCCGCGTTGATCGCCAGCTTGGAAACGATAGACTCCATTTTGCCGAGCTGGCGAAACTCGTCGATCATCACCAGGACCTGATAGGGCTCGTCCGGGCCTGGCGAGGAAGCCATCAGCACATCATGGATTTGCTGAACCAGGAGTTTGATGATGGGCCGGAACACGTCGAGCTGCGCCACCGAGCAGCCGATGAAGAGAGCCGTCGGGTCCTTGCGAAACTTCGAGATATCGAAATCGGTCGACGCCGTAGCGGCTGCAACGAGATCATTGGTCCAGGGGTTGAGAGCCGCCGTCAGGTTGAAGTAGGCTGAGTTTCGCGTTTCCTTTTCCAGCGCAATGAACTGGTTGAGCCCGTGCACGACCCACGAAGGCAGATATTTTTCCTCGTCATTGCGGATATTCGTCAGCACCCTGAGAAAATCCACGCCGGTCGAAAGAAGCATCGCGACGGCGCGCAAATGACGCTGCCCCTCATAGCGTGGTGACGTCAGCACATAGCCGATCATGGCCGAAAGCAGCTGCCGGCCGGCGCGCGCCCAGATCTCGGAACTTCCTGTCGCGTCGGGGATGATGAAGGAGGAGACCACCGCGCAGTCCGTCGGCATGCGCGCATCGCGCCGGATGAAATCCAGCGGATTATAGCGATGCGAATCCTGCTCGCCGGGCGAAAAGAAAAAGACCTTATCGCCGAGAGCCTGCCGATGCGCACCGAACGCCTCGAAGTTCTCCCGCTTCGGATCGAACCACACCGAGGATCCTCGCCACATGTAACCGTTCGGAATGACAAAGCTGACGCCCTTGCCGGATCGGGTCGGCCCGACCACCAGGACGTGCGCGGGCTCGTCCGAGCGGATCGTCGCCCCACCCATCTTGCCGAGGATCAAGCCTTGCTTTGCCAGCAGGTTTTTCCTTTCGGCATCCATGATCGTGCCGAACCGCGCATTGCCGTAGTGCTTTGGCTTGCGGTTGATCAGGCTTGCAAAGACCAGGCCGACGCCGATCGCCACGACAACCGCGACCGCGATCACGCCCCGGATGATCGTCTCGCCCTGCGTGGGATGATAGGCCAGGCGCTGGCTGAAATGCTGCCAGGCAACGAACAGGCCGCTTAGGCTGCGTTGCGCGTTCTGGTATTTTAGAAGCCCCCAGCGCGAGGCGCCTTCAGAGGGCAGCGCGGGAGTCCACCGCCATGTCGCCACCAGCTCGTAGGCCAGGCTCCAAAGGGCAAAGAAGGCGGCGAGGCCGATGAGGCCGAGGAGAAGCCTATAAGCGAATACGCGAGACATTCTGGGGAACCTTTCTGGCGGCTCTCCATTCGGTCATGCGGTTGAACCAGATCGCCGAAGTTCCGCGCCAGCCGCCCCGGCGCGTTTGTTGGATCACAATCGGCAGGACCGACCGCACGTAATCGATGATCTCTGCCTTGCTCAGCCCGAGCCCAGCCTGCATGACCATCAATGCTAGCTGCTCAAACGCACCGGTCGGGCTGTCCGCATGGATCGTCGTGATCGATCCGGGATGACCTGTGTTGACGGCGCGCAAGAACGAATAGGCTTCCGCTCCCCGGATCTCGCCCAGGAAGATTCGATCCGGCCGCAACCGCATGGCGGCTTGCAGCAGCGTTTCAACGGTCACGTGCGCCAGGCCCTGGTCGCCCTTTGATGCGACGAGGGGCAGATAGTTGGGCTGGTGTGGTTTAACCTCTCGCGTATCCTCAATGGTGAGGATCCGCTCATCCGAAGGCACCTCGTGCAAAATCGCGTTCAGAAACGTCGTTTTGCCCGACGATGTGCCTCCTGAAAGCAGGATCGAATACCGCTCCCGCACGGCCAGGCGGAGGAAATCCTCGATCTTGCCGGCGTCGAGACATTCGCAAAGGGCGCTGTCGGTCTCGCTCAATTCGCCGGGATCCTGGACGGAGATCGTATCGAACGCCCCCCGCTTCCGGTAATCATCAAGGCGCATATCCTTCACGACCTGCTTGCGGATCGCGAAGGCGCCTCCTGTCGGCGTCGCCGGCGCAAGCACGCCCTGGAAGCGTTCGCCGCCGGGGAGGGCGGCCGAAAGCAAGGGATTTTCCTCGCTGATCGATTGCGAGGATGATGCCGCTATACGTTCCATGAGGTAAGTGATCGCGGCGCGGTCGAGCTCGGGGACGTCGAAGGGCTCCATATGTGTCGAGCCAACAATTTCGACCCACACAAGCCCAGGTCCGTTTGCACAGATTTCGACCACGCGATCGTCGTCAAGCCAGCGCCGCACCGGCTCCAGCGCCTTATTTAGAAAGACGGTTCTTTGCTGCCCGCTCACGTCGTATCTCCCTCAACGCCTCGCGTACGGGGTCCGGATAGAACTCGGAAAAATCGAGGTCCCGGCGGACGAACACCATGATGCGCGACCCCTGATCGACATGGATCGTGGGCGCGATATTGATCGAATTTTGAAGCGCCTCTTCGGCAATGCGGTTGAGGCTTTGGGAGACCTGTTGCGCGCCGATCTGGCGCGCGCTCTGCAGGTATTGGTTGGGCTGCGTCTGGATTGTCACCGTCTGTCCGGTCTGCGGGTCCGTGTAGGTCTGGTTGGTGTTCGACCCATTCTGGTCGTTGCCAAGGTTGGCGATGAATTGCGTCGCACCGCCCACGACACTTAGAAGGATCGCCGAGCCGAACCGCTCGAAATAATGGTTGTCGACCTCGCCCGGCATGCCGCTGCGACCGAGCTCGTCGGTGCCGGTCGAGCCGAGCTGCACCGACATGCCGTCCGATCGAAGCAGGCGTGTCCACACTATGAACACCCGCGTTTGGCCGGTTGCGAGGCCACTGCGATATTCACCGATAAGGCGGGAGCCAGCGGGGATCAAAACCCTGCGACCGTCGAACGACCACACATCCTCCGACACGACGGCCCGAACCATACCGGCAAGATCGCTCTGGATCGCGGTCTCGAGCACGCCTTTGATCATCGTCCCTTGGGCGACCAGAGCGTCCGTGCGCGGGTTCATCGTGGCTTTCGATGTATCCGCTCCGCTCTGGCTCGCCCTTGCCAAAAAACGCCGATTGGGGTCCTCCTCGCCCTCGCCTGCGTTTCCGGCCGCCGCTGCATCCGTACCATTGCCGCCCAATGCTGACGCACTGCCAGGCGCATCGCCGCTATCGACAACGAGCTGCTTGGCGCGCAAGCGCTCCCATTTGCGGCGTTCCTCTTCTTCTTGCCTGCGCCGTTCTTCCTCAGCCAGACGACGGGCCTCGGAATCATCCTGCACCTGTGGTGGAGCTGCAGGCGGTTGCAAGGCTGGTGGAGGGGGAGGCGGAGCCTCGACCGTCGACGGCGGCTGTGCCGGCGCCGCCGGCGGCTCCTCGGGAGCCGTCGGAATTTTCAGGGTGCCGTTATCAAGCTGGGGACGCGGCGTTTCGAGCCCAGGTGCGGGAAACTGTGTGGTGTGAAACTCCTCGCCATCCGACGCCGTCAACAGCGGCTTGTCTGGCGCACGCGTCGCCGCATAGATCATCCAGCCGGCGAAGACCACCGCCCCGAATTTTGGCGGGGCGACCGCTGTTCCTTCCTCGGCGAGCATTCTGTACTCATTGGGAGATGGCATCAGGCCCCCTCACTTTCCGAACAGTCCCACCGCCGACACGCTGCGGCTCGTAAGGTTCGAGCCCGGTCGGTTCGTTCACATTGTTCAGTCTCAGATTGAAGACGCAGGTTGCTTCGTTGCCGTTGCGCAGCGTCCATTGGTAGTTGACCTTGTCGACGACGATGTACGCGCCCTCGCGGCGGTAGTTCACAAGCGTCTCATTGCGCTCGCTGTCGACGACATAGATCGCCGGCACTTCCCTTGCCGGATCGAAGCGGAACCAGGTCTTCACGCCGTCGTCGTAGATCACGAGCGGCTTATTTGCCGACGACCCCTTATAGGCATAGGACGAGTTGGCGTTTTCGGCCTTGAAACCCTGCCGGTTCGGCTGTGCCGCCCGGGCCTGGGCTTCGTCCATCAGCGCCGCGTCCGACACCTCTTCGGGATAGCGGAACTTGATCGCATAGACTTGTTGCGCAACCGGCCGAAACTCGCCGTTGAGGAAGAACACATAGCTGCGCTTGTTGGTCAGGACGTTGAGATTCCCGCCCGCATTCTTCTCGATCGGCTTCACAAAGAGCACATTGCCCTTCTTGTTGGGCTCGATGCTCCAGGCCGGGACGTCGCCAGCGCCGAGTGTTTCGATTTTCTCGTCATCGCCGAATTCGATCATGGTCGAGGCGCCATAGCTGGCCGGCACCGACACCACATCGTCCTTTTGATACCAGACGAAGCGAATGCGACTGTCACGAGATCCCGCCCGAGGGATCTGTTCGGCAAGGGCCGGCTGAACCGCGCAAACGCCGAGCCCGATTGCCATCAGGATGGCGGCGACCTTCATTGCGGTGTCTCCGCGGTGGGTGCCGGCGCCGTCTCCTGATCGCGCCGATATTCGAGCACCTGGAAGCCGAGCGGATTTTGAAAGCGGATCTCGTTTTTGGCCGGCACGCCGGTGTAGCGGAACCGGATCAACGACACCCAATGCCGCTGCACGGTGTTCGCCTGGCTCTTTTCCTCCGTCATGAACCGGATCAGGGCGGTCCTCTGGTTGGGAAATGTCACCGACTTCACGGTCACCGCCACGACGGTGTTTCGCCCATAGAGCACGACCGGGTTCGTCATCTTGTTTGCCGGGCTGAAAAGCTCGACGAGCTCCCTCGAGGCATCGCCGGCGCTCAGCAATTGCGCGAGATCGAAGTTGTCCTTCAGCGCCTTCGGATCGTAGGTCTCGCGAGCCTTCACATAACGGACGATATCGAACATCCCCATCGACTCGTCCTGCTGCAAAGGCCCGTCGGCCAGCGGCCGCTTGACCTCGACAAACCCGGTGGATTTGTCGACCACCACCATGTAGGGCTCATAAGTCTTGAGCGGCAGCGCAAGGATCAGCGCGCCCACCGCTGCAACGGCAATGACCGAGGCGACGCTTGCCACACACCACGCCAGAGATCGCGACCAGCGATTGCGCCGCGCGATATCTTTTTCCCAGATTGCCGCATCCACGTAGTACGGCAAGGGAGACTCGGTTTCCTTCGCCGGTCCCCCAGCGCTTTCCTTCACATCGCTCATTGGTGCCCCAAACCTATGCGGGATCCGTCAGCTTTCGGGAAAGCCGTGCATATTCCGCTGAATCCTCATACCTTCTCTGTGCGAGGCTCACGCGCGCCCGCTCGCGACCCACTAGGCGTTCCTGCCGCGTGCTCCAGCCCAAGCGTCCCATCAGCCTGCGCTGACCGGCTTGGCCCATCGCTGCGAAGGCGCCGCCGTAGAAGCGCCCGAACGAAGGCGTTCCAATACCAATTCCGCCCGCGAGCGAGGCGGCAACGTTGGTGATTTGCGACAGCAGCAGCACGCCGACGAGGCAGATCAGGATCAGCGGCGCGGCTTCGGTCAAGGTCGTTGTCGCAGCACCATTCGACCGGTTGACCGCGTCGAAATAGGTCTGGGTGATCGAGATGAAGAAGGCACAGAAGGCGTAGACCAGAATCTGCACGCTCATGTACTGCACGATCGCGGTTATCCAGCCGGCGAAGAACCGGGTCGTATAGCCGAACAGCATAAGAATGATGAACACTGGGGCGAGCGCCAGCAAAAGCCAAAGAAAGATCTTCGACAGGATGATGAGGAAGATCGCATAGCCGATGAGCAGCGCGCCGACGACAAGGATGATCGCCGCCAGTACGTAGCCGCCGAAGTTCAACACGCCAAGGCTCTTGATAAAGGCGGAGGTGGAATTGGCGAGCGAATCCCAGATGTTTTGCAGGGCCGTCTGCACGGAGTTGACGGAGTTCAGCCCGGCCGATGTCCCGGTCACATTGGCCGAAACGCTCGTCAGAAGGCTGTTCCCGATCGCGGAAGGTGTCTCATTCGCGAACGAATAGGCATATGTTTGAAAGTCCCCCCAGCTCGTCGCCAGAGCGTAGATGACGAAGGCGCGGAACAGGCGCCAGACTATCTCTTTTCCCGATCCGGTCGAGGTTCCCTGCCAGATGCTGATAGCCCAGAATATCACGTACAGCGTCAGCATCAGGCCGGCGACACCCACCTGTCCCCCGCCGGTCAGGGCCGACGCGAGGTTCTGGTAGGCTTGCGATACATAGTTATTGCCGAACTGATCGACCTGTTGCAGAAGCGTCGTGATATTGAAGTTCATTTTTTCGCCGCCCTACCTGGAAACAGAGATGGATCGCCATTGAGTGCCTTCATCGGACCGCACTCGAATGGCTTCTTCGCTCCTGTTCTTGGTTCAGGCGCCGCGAACGCCATCGGCTGCATTGGTCCCTCGTCGCGCGAGCATGGAGCCTTGAGCGGCTTGTGGCCGCACCCGGAGGTGGCGACAGCGCCAATGATGGCGGCCGCTGATATAAGAAAGCGCACCGTCATTGGCCGGA
Source organism: Mesorhizobium sp. M0496 (assembly GCF_040321205.1). Classification (NCBI taxonomy): domain Bacteria; kingdom Pseudomonadati; phylum Pseudomonadota; class Alphaproteobacteria; order Hyphomicrobiales; family Phyllobacteriaceae; genus Mesorhizobium; species Mesorhizobium sp. M0496. The sequence goes on from NZ_JAMYRC010000028.1 coordinate 68,545, forward strand.
CTTGTATTCGAGCCCCCGCGAGGCCTGGGTGATCAGGTTCATACGATCGATGTTTTCCTGATTGGCGGCCGCCGTAGCGGTGTTCACCGCGCCGATCAGCTCGTTCACGGTCAGACCCGTTTGCACCATGATCTGGCTGTTCTGATCGATCGAGCCCTTGATGTCCTGCGCCGTGCCGATCCGTTGAGCGCCCGACTGAAAAGCGCTGGAACGGGTCTTCACCCCATTTTGCGAGGAGTCGACCAGTCCGGTGACCGTGGCCGCGACGTTCACCAGGGCGCTGTAGTTCTTATCCATCTGCGTCGTCTGGCCATTGATCAGGCCCGAGATGGTTTTCACCAGCTGCAAGCCATTGATCATGTTCGAAACGATGCCCTGCGATCCATTGCCGAGGCCGGCGAACGACAACGAGCCGCCCGAGATCACGCTACCAAGCGAAGGCGCCTCCCCCATGGAGAAGCCGCCATTGCCCAAGGCCATCTGCGCGAGCTGGCCGGCCTGGCTCGACCGGTCGCCCGTGACGGCCTGCAGCGTCTTTTGCGTATAGTTCATGATGTTGCGGTCGGTGCTGAGGATCTCGCTCGTGGCCGATGCAATCTGCCGAGCCTGTTCCAGATTGGCCTCGTCGATCGTAGGCACCTGCGCAAAGGCGATGCCGCCCAAGCCAAGCAAGAGTGCCGCTGTTAACGGAATTCCACGCATAGCGCTTTCTCCTATTGAGCCTGATATTGCTTGACCGCCGACATCAGTTCGTCGGTCGTCATTGTCACGGGAGCGCGGTTCGCGTCCCTTTGGATTTGCGAAAGCACGGGCGAGACGTTTTCAACCGTGTCGGTCGTGCGCGGCGCAGTGCATGCGCCGTCCGTCGACGGGCAGCACAGGTTGCCGGCCGTGCCGCCGCCGCTCGTAGCCCCGGGACAGCTTGTCGAGCCACCCGAACCAGGCGGCGGGGACGCGGGAGTGGGCACCACCAGGCCGGAGGATCCCCGACTTGTCAGTGTGGCAGTGCCAATGTTTCGCACGTTGAAAGCTTGGGCGAAGAACCCTGTCGCCTGGATCACCTCGTTGAAGGTCAGCCCGCCTTGGGCGCGGATTGCGCTGTTGCGGTCGAAGGCTTCCATGACCGTTTTGTCAGTCCCGATATCCTGACCCATGGTCTCGAAGGACTGCCTGTTGGGGGCCACCGTTGACATGCTGCCATTCATGCCGCCGAGAACCTGACCGGTGATATCCAACTGGCCACTTTCGCCGGCATTGCCGCCGACAGCGCCCGATCCCGAGCCGGTCGAGGCGAACGCCGAAGAGCCCTTGATGTCCGGATTGGCCTGTTCCAAGGACGCCTGGCCACTCGCCGGATCGACCGAAGCCTTCGGGCTCTTCACGTTCTGCGCCTTTTTGGGTGTCGTTACCGAGCAATTGACGCCCTGCGTGGCGGACTTGGTGTCCTCCTGGATGAGCTTGATCTGAACCTTATCGGCCTTGTCCTCGCTCCGCTGCGACAGAATAGGGCTGTCAGAAACCGGCACGGCCGCCATGGCCGTCGATCCCGCTAAAATCGTCACAAGGGCGGCCGTCGTGCCCATAATGGTCTTCATTCCGCGTCCCTCCCAAGAAAGATTGGCAACCAAACCTGCGGATCGTCGCCGACACGCGCGCGCAGCGCGTCGAGCTCCTGAACCGTCTCAATTCGACCGGAGAGGATCTTGATCGCATCAGGCATCGCGCCCAGATTGAGGCGCGCAATGACGCTGTCCTGATCATGCTTGATCAGGAATTTGCGGGCTTCGGGCGGGGTTTCGCGGATCCATTTGATCTCGCGCTCCGACAGCCCGAACGCCCTGTGCGATTCCTCGTCGGCCTTCGGGTTGGGGAAAAAAATATTGGTCGGCGTCTGTTCGATCAGCGTGTTGGCGATCGATGACTTCACGATGTCCGCCGCTGACTGCGTGCCGAAGCCAACGATGCCATTCAGCTTACGAATGGTTTTCAGCTTGTCCTTGATGAAGTAGCTGAAAATATCATTGTCCAGGAGCTTCCAGCCTTCATCGAGGAAGATCATGACCGGTTGCCCGTCAAGCAGCTCCTCGATGCGATGGAAGATATAGAGCAAGGCTGCCGTGCTGGTCGTTGCGTCGCTCAACACGCTCGTCATGTCGAAGCCGAAAATGGACGACATCGAAAACGAGTCTTCCGCGTTGTTGAACAACCAACCGCGCTGATCGGGCCTCATCCATGGCTGCAAGCGCGAATAGAGATCGTCATCGCCGGCGCGCATCGCACCGCGCAACAGCTCGGCGAACTCCTCCATGGTTCGACCTTCCGGCGGCGCGCTCGCCACCTGGGCGATCGCGTTGCGGATGACTTGCTCCTCGCGCGTCGAGTGGGCGTGTCCGTCGGATCGACGCAGCATGAAGCTGAAAAGCTGGAAGAGAAATTCCCGGTTGCGCGGCGTATCGGGCAGGCGCAACGGATTGAAGCCGGAAGGCTCCCCGGCCTTCAAAACCTCATAGCGGCCGCCAAGCGACCGCACGAAGATATCCAGGCCACGGTCCTTGTCGATCATCACCAGCTTGGGGCGCGGCGTGATGCGCTGCGCCTGTGCCGCGAGAAAGCCGAGCAGCACCGTCTTGCCCGAGCCCGAGGGGCCGTTCAGAGTGAAGTTGCCGAGATCTCGAACATGGAAGTTGAAGAAGTAGGCCGTTTGCGACGTCGTCTCGAGGACGCTTATCGGCGTTCCCCAATGCACCCCGCCAGTCCGGCCGCTCGGATAGTTATGAAAGGCGGAGAAGCCCGCCATGTTCTTCGATGAGATCATCGACTTGCGCGCCACATAGGCGAAATTGCCAGGCAGGGTGGCCCAGAACGCAGGTTCACAATTCAGGTCCTCGCGAACCCACAGGGCGGACACCTCGGTCAGCGCCGTGCCGACATCGGTCACGCAGCGCGCCACGTCGTCCATGGTCTTTCCAAGGCACAGCACCGTCAGATGATGCAAACCATAGAGCGCTTCCGAGGACAAAAGCTCATCGCGCGCTTCACCAAGTTGATCGGCCACGATCGAGCCTGCTTCATCCGACATGTCGATCTTGCGCCCGACCCGCTCCATCTGGGTCAGTGCCTGGGGCTTGTCGATGATGGCGAAGGATTGCGTGACGATGAATTCGTGCGGCACCTTCAGCATGGGGTTGAGCATCCCCGGTCCCGTGATCGAGGGGTACTCGCCTACCGAAATGATGGCCCCGTATCGCGTTTCGCCAGGGAACGCCCCGCGAATTTCCAGCGCATTCGGGCCGAAGAACAGCCGCTTTGTCGCTAGCGCCTCCGCGAGTTTCATGCGCGGCAGTGCCATCGGCCGCGGAAATCCGCCATTGACGAGCTGCACCAGGAATTCCAGCGGCTCGGAATGCCAAACGTCACTGCGCTTGACGACGGTGAGAACCCGCGCGCCATAAGCCTGCAGGCTCTCTTTGACGGCTTTCATCATGTCCGTGAGTTCGATCAGCGCCCGCTCCTCGCTCGAAGAGCGACCGTCCGCAGCCCTTCGTCCCAAAAGCTTGCGGATCACGAGATCCGCCGTCCCGACCGTGCCTTGCAGCTCGCGCCGCACGATGGTCAGGTAGATATCGTTCACAAACATGCGCTGGGTGCGCAGGGCCGCCGTATAGCGCTGGTCCAGCTCTTGGCAGAACTTGTTTTCGAAGCTCGACTCGATCGCGGGCTTCACCTCGCGGCGCACGATATGCGAGTAGATCGCATAGCGGGAATTCGCCAACCCCCGAATGAGATCGTTGCGGCCGAGCAGGCGCGAATTGATCTCGGCGATATCGATCGTCTCGAAGCACAGTCCGCTCATGTGAACGAAGGACATCAACATGCCGTCCTGCGTCTTGATCACCTCGTCGGACACATGCCGCGAATAGGGTATATGGGCCGAAACCGGATTCTCCCGACGAGACACGGCCCCGAAACTCAGTTCATCGCGAAGAGCCCGTGCGATCGCCACGGTCACACCCGATAACTGCGCGCACCCCAGAAGCTGGCGCTTCGGGGCGGCGTCTTGCGTGAACGGATGAACATGATCTCGATGAACATGGGATCGCGCATGATCGCGATCCTGGCAACCGCATAGAGCGGCACGCAGATAGAGAGCATGACCAGATTATGGGTTGCGAGGAACACGACCGCCGTCAGCACGCCGATGAACCCCGCAAGCTCGTAGGGAATGCCGAGCACCGTCGGCGCTCGGGTCAAGCCCTTGACCAGCGGAGTGATCAACAATTTGGGCTCGCCAGGATCGATCCGGCCGTCTGCCATGCCGATCACCTGCCGACCGCGGATTGAAAGAATTCGACGATCTGAGCCGAGCCGAAGACCAGCACGATACCCAAGACCCAGCTTCCGGCCACAAACCATGACAGGCGTGCCGCCCAGGCCATGAAGCCCATGAAAATGCAGAAAAGAACGGCCAAGGCCGTCGCGATCGGACCGGTCAAGGTCTGCACCAACGTCTGCAGCGTGCTTTGCACCGGCTGGAGATTTCCGCCACCAGCCATCGCCTGCGTTGCCAAGAGCATGAGCGGCATCGCCACACCAGTGCTGCGTGCAGCAAACATCTTCCACAAGGTCATCAAAGCTTCTCCTCAGTCAAAGTTTTGCACCATCCCGCCCTGCCAGACCGGCGCCGTCGCTTCGCGAGACGTCATTGTGCTGCTATTGCGGGAGTTGGCGCGGGATGTCGGATCATTTCGTTGATCCGCTGCGCCGGCCGCAGCCGGTTGAACGCCGGCCAGGTCAAGGCTCACCGCCCCGGCGGGCATCACCGCCTCAGACCCGACCGATGGCCATTGGTAGAAATCGTTGATGACGTTGGCGACGTAGCCAACTGTCTCGGAGTAGGGCGGAACGCCCTTATATTTGAGAACCGCGATCTCGCCGGCATTGTAGGCGGCGAGCATGTATATCGGGTTCGGAAATTTGCGATGCAGATCCCGCAGAAAGCCGATCCCACCTTTCACATTATCCGCGGGATCGCAGATATCGACCCCGTAGCTTGCCGCCGTGGACGGCAGAAGCTGCATCAGGCCATAGGCCCCTTTGGGCGATAGCGCACCGGTATTGAAGCGGCTTTCGGCCCGGGCAACCGCGAAGACGAGCGGCGGAGCAAAGCCTTGCTGGCGCGCGACCGCTTCGACGATTCGCTGTCCTTCTTCCTTCGACAGCGCAGCGACGCCGGGGCAGGGGTTGTCAGCCTTGGCCGACGTCACAGTTGTGGGTGCGCTGTCAGCGTCGCCCGGCGCACCGACCCGCTGCACGCCCTGGCTCTCAACCTGGTAGGCCGGCATCACCCGGCCATTCACGTCGACGGCAGCATTAACGCTGGTGGCGGGAGCCGTAACGCGGTCCTGGAATCTTTGCGAAGCTTCCTGTGCAGACGCCGCTTGGCACGTCACCAGGATCGCACCCGCTGCAAGTACCGTTTTGCGGGATCGAATCATTAAAATAATCCTGCGCCGTTGCCGATTCTGGAATGCTGAATTAATACAATGACTCGATGAACTGCAATCGCGAAATTGAGGCAGACACAATGAAAATGAGCAAGGTTCTTCCCGTTGTGGCGTTTTTGCCGACCTTGTCGGTTTTGTCGGCGGCGCCGGCCCATGCTGATGATTTTGGCTGCAAGGTCTTGCTGTGCATCCTCAACCCGCAGGGTTGGGCGAGCGTCGGGGAATGTGTGCCCCCGGTCGAGCGCGCTTTCCGTATGGTCGCGCATGGGGAGCCCTGGCCCCAGTGCCCCGAGGCCGGCAGTTCCGGTCGTATCGGATATGAGAAATTCAAACCCTGCCCGGACGGCACGATCGCCGTCTCGCCCGAGACGGAATCGAGCGGAAGCGACAACAGCTCTCGCTCACAAACCGTCTACAAGCCAGACAGCAACGGCGCTTTCTGTGCTGCGCGGAATGCAACGAATGCCTCTTGGGGCACGAACCCGAGAGGTTCGGGTTACGGTGCGCGTCCAACATCGGCCGTGACGCGGCGCGAGCAGAGGACGGAGCCAAACTATCTCGATCTCACAACGACCGACGGCAAACAACGGTTCTGGTTCAATCTGAGCAGGTATCAATAATGAAACCTGGATTCGCCGCCGCCGGCATTCTCGCGGCCGTCCTCGCCAGTGTTCCGGCACTGGCCGAGGACAAATCCAATCCCTGGTTTCCGATCCCCGCCACAGCATCGTTCAGCACCGGCGACACCTGGACCTATGCCGGTGAGACCCACCGTCTCTATGGCGTTCAAGCCTGCCTGCGAGGCACATATTTCACAAATGCGGCACGGGGGCATGTCGATTGCGGGGAGGCAAGCCTTGCAATGCTCGTGTCTCTCATCCGGGATCTCAAACCTCAATGCTACACGGCCGCCTGGCAGACCGCGACCAAAACGCGCTTCGTCGTTTGCGTCGCGCAGCCTACTTCAGGATCCGCGGCCGGTTCTCGCATCGATCTCGGCACGGCGCTGATCTCGACCGGCTGGGCGTTCGCGGCCGTCACTCCGAACGGCGCTCCGGTCCATGCTCCTTATATCGTCGCGCAGGAGGTCGCTAAAAAGCAGCACCTTGGCCTGTGGCAGTTTGCCGACGTGCCCGATCCGAATGCCATCATCCTCCGCGATATCCGAAACGCATCTAACCAGGCTGGTCAGTCTTCGAATCCGCCTGCAAATCGATAACTGGTCCCCGGCGCGTTGGATCATACTGTACGTTCTGCTGAGGCCATCGCCAAACCACGAACGCGACGGCAAGCGCAATCGCCGAAATCAATCCGAGAACAATAGCCGCGACCAGCCCCGGCTCTCGCCAAAACGATAGACTGTCCCACTGGTTCAAAAGCCGGGCGCCGGACAGCACCAAAATCAGGACTGTTGCTATGACGATGCCCGTTCCCGGATCCATGTCGAATTTCTTCAGCATCGCTTTCTCCTTTTCGCACTCCCTGGTCACGGCCCCGATCAACGATCGCTTCCAGCGCAAACGCCGGCGCCAGACGCAAGCTCAGACGTAGCCTGCCCTACGGGGGCGCCAGCCGTCGTCCGCGCTTCGTCGCGCTCACGGACCCTCGCCAACCGCATCGAATCATTGCCGTCATCTTGTCTTTCGCTTGTTCACGATTTTTATGTCCTGGCTGGGTCCAATTACAGCTGCAGCCTCGCACGCGCTTCGGCTTTTCAGTTGTTCGGTCGATATTCCAAAGCCTGCCTGCCGGGCGGAGGCGAAAGCCGCTGCTGTTTGCCCGGTAGCGCCGGCCGGGGGCCGCTTGCGTCCCAGCGCCAGGTCTCGAGCTCGCAGCTTGAAATCAGATGGTCGAATTCCGCCCGTACCGCCTCGTTAGCATCGTGCGGTACGACAAAAAGCGCGGTTCCCTGCTGGTCAACATCAGTCAGAAGACCGAACGCCATGGGCACCGACGGCACGACGTTGTAGCGCAACGTTTTCACAAACCGCCGATGCTCCCCGGTCAGGACCTCGATCAATTCCTTTTCGTCGTTGTGCTGAAACGGAATCCAACTCTCAGTCACGTTCATAAAGCCGATTTCGTCGATCGCCAGAATGCCGGACGGCATCTGCATGACCGTTGCGATGGTGATCAGGTGCGAATTTTCGTGCAGTCGCCACAGGTCGAATTCTGCTGCAAAGCGCTTCGGCACTGCCCTGAACATTTTCTCATCCATGAAGAGCTGCGCGTCGGGCATATGCTTGATCGACAGCTTGCCGCCAAACCGGGCAGGATCGAGCGATTTCACAATGCCGATCACGATCTTCTTGTGCTTCGCCTTGGCTGCCGCCGCGAAAGCCCGCTCCCGATCCGCTGCCAGGCGATCCTTGTGCTCAGGGGAGTACATTGCCGGCATAAACAGCAGCTCGCGCAACTGGAACTTCTGGCTCGACTTCGCATCGGCCGCGCCCCAAAGAAATTTCCGGACCAACCCCCAATTTCTTTTTCCCACAAAGCCGGGTGCCATCAATGTCAGCTCCGCTTCTTTCCAGAGATAGTCGAGCAAGCCTCGCAGCGTTAGCTTCTTCGGATCGGCCTTCACAGTATGGTGGGAAGCCCCCTCGCCGGATGATCCCTGTCGCGCCTTGCCTTGTGTCAGTGCGAAGGCCAGCTTCAGCCGCGCCGCCTCCGATGCAGGATCCTCGATGATTGCTTGACCCAGGATCTCCGCCTTTCCCGACAGTGCAAGGGGCAGTTCATAGCGATCACAGTCGACCGCATGGTCCTTGCCGGTATTCGGCATGCGCTTGATGATCAATTCCTCGCCGACGGCGGCGATGTACATCGGCACCCCGGGATGCCGACACAAACACAAGACCCGAGCCTGCTGATCCCGCGCCTGACGCAAGAGCGTCTGAATTTCCGGGTGCTGGGGGCCAACCGTGCGACCCTGAACAGCAAAGTCACTCATAAGGTGCCATCCGACTTAAGATTGTTCGCCTTATGATTAAATCATTGAACCGATGTCTCGTTCAACCCATTGGGTTCAACGATGCTTCCCATGGATTGACAGTGGTTAACCCAGCAGACTCGAATGGGCTGATGTTTCAGGTAGGCGACCATAGAGCCGCAAGCAGCGGCTGTGGCGGCGATGTAGCCATCCGCGGCGTGATCCGCCTGGGATGGTGAAGCATGATGACAATCCGTCGACCTAGACTGTTTCATCGATGGCGTGCATGAAGAGCACGCGGTCATGTCCTCGTGCCGGATGATGCGACGAAGCTACGCCACTATGGTGACCTCTCAAGACCGGAACCGCGCGCTTGTGACGTTCTGTAATGTGGCGCACAAATTTTTGCCGTTTTATATGTTCTTTGGAATCCCATTCGTCGCCAACGCGTTGAAATAAGATCAAACAGGTAAAATCGTTCGATGGTTTCCTCCCATTTCCACCGGACGGTGTTCCTCCCTGAAGGCTTTAACCTTCTTTGGCCGGGCCGTATCCGAGCCCAGCCATTCTTTCTTCCGGGCTTCCTTGTTCAGCGCTGGCGGAAACGCGTTTTTCCTGGTGTCAATCATTCGCGACCAAGGCGGTTCGCACTCGCCGCCTTAGCGCTTTTTGAAGGCTACGCAGGCGAGGTGTCGGTTGGACTGATGCTGCTGGCCGGCGCCAAAGGCTAACACGTGACAGCAAGGATCGCAGGGTGATCGGATCGGTTCGCGCTGACGCAGGGACTTGCAGAGCGCATCATGTGAGGCTATATTTTGCCTCACATGGAATGGAGAGTGAAATGCTGGCGTTTGGAAATGTCGCCGACGTGTTGGGGCTGCCCGTTAAGGAGGTGGCGTCACGGTCGCCTTTCGGGCTGATCTCCCGGATCGAGAATGGACTTCCCATCGGGGCGCTCGAGCGCGTTGCGCATCTTCTGGCACCTGGCGATGCTCAGTTCAAATATCGGCTGATCCCCAAGGCGACCTATGAGCGGCGCAAGGCGGTACATCGTCTCTCGTCGGACGAGGGCACACGATTGGCCCGCGTGGCGCGCGTCTGGAGTCTTGCTGTCGATGTCTGGCAGAACGAAGAGGAAGCACGTGATTTCTTGTTTCGGCCGCACCCGATGATTGAGGACAAGCGACCGATCGACGTCGTTATCCTGAGCGAGTTCGGCGCCGAAATGGTGGTCGATATTCTCGGAGGTCTGAAGTACGGCAGCGCTGCGTGACGGCGCAGACTCTCGATCGCACGCTATCGTCCTTTCGCATCGGCGATCCGGCCGGCACCTACCCGATCTTCGACGCGACCGGCTCGACAATCGCGCCAGGGCGATGGAACACGCCCGGAAGTCCTATCATCTACACCAGCGAGCACTATTCGACGGCCCTCCTGGAAAAGCTGGTGCATGGCAGTGGCCGGCTGCCGCCCAACCAGCACTACATCGAAATCACAATTCCGCGCGGACTGAGCTACGAGGTTTTTTCGCAGCCGTCACTGCCCGGCTGGGACACGATGCCGGCGACGGTAAGCAAGGGATTTGGCGAAACCTGGTGTTTAGAACGGCGCAGTGTCATCCTGCTGGTGCCGAGCGTCGTGGCGCGTCTCGATAGCAATGTGCTGATCAATCCAGCGCATCCAGAGTTTTCAAGGATCCACACCAGTCTCCATCAGCCTGTCTACTGGGACCGGCGACTGTTTGGCGCATAAGGGAGGGGCTTTCTGCGCCCTACCACTCCAGAGCTATCGCATATGGCTCAAAGCGTTGAGATATCGTCATTTCATGCGTAGGACCGATCGCGCTTGAGCATTCCTCAGCGGTTTTTCTTGCCCATCCCGCAGGGTTACCACACCGGCCAATAGAGATGGGCTAATCCGTTCACTCCCGTCAGTGCAGACCAAATTCGCGCAGCAATTCCTCGCGATAGCGCACGAACCTGGTTTCGCTGCGTTCGCGCGGGCGTGGCAGGTCGATGTCGATTAGCCGCGCCGCGCCGCCTTTCTCCTTGGGCAGGATCAGCACCCGGTCGGCAAGATAGATCGCCTCTTCCAGATCATGGGTGACCATCACCATGGTGACGTTCTCCTCGCTCCAGATGCGGGACAGTTCCTCCTGCATGCCGATCTTGGTCATCGCGTCCAGCGCCCCCAGCGGCTCGTCGAGCAGAAGGATCTCGGGCTTGACAGTGAGCGCCCGGGCGATGCCGACGCGCTGCGCCATGCCGCCCGAGAGCTGCGCGGGATAGGCATCGGCGAATTCGGCGAGACCGACCAGCGCGACGTAGAAGCGGGCCCGTTCCTCGGCATCGCTCTTGAGCACGCCGCGCACTTCAAGGCCGAAGGCGACGTTGCCGAGCACGCTCAGCCAGGGCAGCAGGCGCGGTTCCTGGAAGATCACGGCGCGTTCGGCGCCGACGCCATGCACCGGCTGGCCGTCGATCGCGACAGCCCCGCTGTCGGCCGCCTCCAGCCCGGCAAGAATGCGCAGCAGCGTGGTCTTGCCCGAGCCGCTGGCGCCGACGATGACCAGACATTCACCCGAACGAATGTCGAGATTGAGCGTCCGTAGCACAGCAAGCTGGCGCCCGCCGAGACTGAAGGATTTGGAGAGGTCGCGGATCGAGACCTCTCCGCTGCGGTTGGTGCCAGTCATCTCAGCTCCCAGTCCATTTCAGCTCTCAGTTCGTCTTGGTTTCGCCGGGCCGATACAGAATGTCGGCGGCCTTCAGCTTTCCCTTGGCCAATCGTCCGTCGCGTTCCAGCACGGCAACCCAGAAGTCGATGTCCCGGTCGGTCGCGTGTGCGCCTTCGCGCAGACCGAAGCCGGTCCAGTAACGGGCGAGATCGCCGTTTTCGCCGCGCTTGTTCAAGATGTTGGCCAGCACTTTGCGGGCTTCCTCCGGGTTCTGGCGCGACCAGTCTGAAGCGCGCGCCGACTGTTCGACGAAGCTGCGCGCCGCGTCCGGATTGGCGGCAATGAAGTCGCGCCTGAGCACGACGAAGCCGCCGGCGAGTTCGCCCAGCACCTGGGTGTCGTCGAACACGCCGCGCACGCCGCCATTGGCGACCAGCGCGCCGGCAAACGTTGCCTGCCAGTAGCCGAGCCCGGCTATGTCGACCTGGCGTGAGCGCAAGGTCTGCTCCAGCTGCGGGCCAGGCACGACGACGAGGTTGGCGGCATCCGACGGCAGGCCGACGCTGTGCAGGGCCTCACGCACCGTATAGTCTAGATGGGCACCGAGCGTGTTGACCGAGATGGTCTTGCCGGCGATGTCGGCGATCGATTTGATCGGGCTGTCTTCCAGCACGTAGAAGACGCTCTTCACATCCTTGTTGATGCCGTTGCTCGGATAGGCGGCGACGAAGTCATTGCCGCCCGAGATCGAGTTGATCACCGCCGCGGTGGCGGCCGAGCCGATGTCGACGCTGCCGGAAGACAGCGCAAACAGCGATTCCGGTCCGCCAGAGGCATAGCCGACATTCTCCAGCTCGACGCCGAGCCCTTTGTAGTAGCCGAGCTCGGCGGCGAGTTCGTGCGGGGAGATGCTGCCGCGGCTGGCGAGATAGCGAAATTTCACCGGTGCGGTTTCGGCAAAGGCGAGGCGCGGCAGGCCGGCGGCGATGAGGCCGGCGGCAAGCGGTGCGCCGGCAAGCGGTGCGCCGGCAAGCAGGGAACGGCGGGTGATTTTCATGATCCGGTCTTTCCTGATTTTGAGAGAGGCCTGGGTTGAGTTGGGAGCTGCTCAGTTGACTGGATTGCTCCAGCGGCAGAGACGCCGCTGGAGGGCGACCAGCGCCTGGTTGGCGATCAGGCCAAGCCCGGCGAGGATGACGATTGCCGCAAACATCAGCGGGATCTGGAAATTGTACTGCGCGTTCATCACCTGGAAGCCGATGCCCTTGTTTGCGCCGATCATCTCGGACGCGATCAGGAGCAGCAGCGCCGTGGTGGCGCTCAGCCGCAGACCGACGAAGATCGACGGCACGGCGCCCGGCAGCAAGACGCGGCGAAACACGGTGAGCCGGCTCGCGCCGTAGACACGGGCCATTTCGAGCAGCTTGGGATCGACTTCCTTGACGCCGCTGGTGGTGTTGAGCAGCAGCGGAAACAGCGTTGCCCAGAAGATGACGAAGATCTTCGAGGTTTCGCCCAGCCCCAAGAGCAGGATGAACACCGGGTAGAGCGCCAGCGCCGAAGTCTGCCGGAATACTTGCAGGATCGGATCGAGCGCTGTTTCGACCGGACGCACCTGGCCCATGAACAGGCCGAGCGGGATGGCGACCGCAACTGCTGCCGCAAAGGCAATGCCGGCGCGCTGCAGGCTGATGGCGATGTCGCCGAGCAGGCTGCCGCCGGCAAGCCCCTTCCAGAGCGCGGTGATGATCATGTCGATCGGCGGCAGCACCGCCGCGTTGACCCATCCGACGCTGCTCGCCACCTGCCAGAGCGCCAGGAAACCGACAAGCACACCGTAGCGCGACAGGAAGCGGACAGCCGCCCTGCCGCCGAGGCGGAGAAAGTCGTGGCCGAGCCCGGTCTCGCTGCGACTGGCGCGGATCGTGATCGGCCGATCGATGTGCTGCAATGTCATGGCGTCATCCCTTCAGCTATGAGGATCATTCGGCGGCAAGGACGGTCGAGCGGGCGACGGTCCATGGATTTTCCGGCCGCCTGAGGCCGAGATTCTCGCGCAGGGTGCGGCCTTCATACGCCGTGCGGAACAAGCCGCGCCGTTGCAGTTCGGGAATGACCAGGTCGACGAAATCGTCGAGCGCACCGGGCAGCCAGGGCGGCAGGATGTTGAAGCCGTCGGCCGCCTCGCTGGTGAACCATTCTTCCAGCTGGTCGGTGACCTGCGTAACGCTGCCGACGATGGTGTAGTGGCCGCGTGCCGTCGCCACCCATTGATAGAGCTGGCGGATGGTGAAGTTGTGCTCATCGGCGATCTGCCGGATCAGCGCCTGGCGGCTCTTCATGCCTTCGGTTTCCTTGCTCGGCGGCAGCGGGCCGTCGAGCGGATAACCCCTGATGTCGAGCGTCTGGCCGGCGAGTCCGTTGAGCAAAGCGACGCCATCTTCGGGCAGGATGAGGTCGTTGAGCTGCTGGTATTTGGCGCGGGCTTCTTCCTCGGTGCGGCCGACGAAGGGCGCAACGCCCGGCATGATCAGCACCTGATCGGAGTCGCGGCCGACTTCCGCCACGCGCGCCTTGATGTCGCGGTAGAATTCCTGCGCTGTCTCCAGCTTCTGATGGGCGGTGAAGATGACTTCGGCCGAATGCGCGGCAAGCCCGCGTCCGTCTTCGGACTGCCCGGCTTGTACGACAACCGGATGTCCCTGCACCGGGCGCGGGACGTTGAGCGGACCCTTGACGCTGAAATGCTCGCCCTTGTGGTCGATGTCGTGCAGTTTGTCCTTGTCGTAGAAGCGGCCCGACTGCTTGTCGCGGACGAAGGCGTCATCCTCCCAGCTGTCCCACAGCGCCTTGACCGTCTCGACATGCTCATGCGCCCGCGCATAGCGCTCGGCATGGTTGGGCTGGACGTCGCGGTTGAAATTGCGTGCCGTCTCGTCGCCGGCTGAGGTCACCACATTCCAGCCGGCACGGCCGTTGGACAACAGATCAAGCGACGCGAATTTGCGCGCCAGCGTGTAGGGCTCTTCATAGGTGGTGGAGGCGGTGGCGATGAAGCCGAGATGCGTGGTCAGCGGCGCCAGCGCCGCAAACAGCGTCACCGGCTCGAAGCCGGCGATCTTGGCATTGCCGCCTTCGCGGGCGCCTAGGCCAACGGTCAGATTGTCGGCCAGGAAATAGGCATCGAACAGGCCCCGCTCGGCGGTCAGCGCCAGTTGCTTGTGGAACTCGAAATTGGTGGCGCCGTCGGCTGGCGCGTCTGGATGGCGCCAGGCGGCGATATGCTGGCCGCCGCCGGGCAGGAAGGCGCCAAGCTTGATCTGTCTGGGCATTATCAAATTCCCTCTTGTCGCATCAGTTGAAGAAACGTCCCCTCGTGTTCAGGCCGCCTTGATCCTGCCCGGCTTGGCTGCCTTGGTGCGGGAGACGCTGCGTCGTCCGTCGACCGCGACCGGCACGTCACCGTCGACAGTGGCGCGGTGGACGACCCGGCGCTGATCGCCGTAGTCGTTGACGGCGTAGTGCTGCGTGGCGCGGTTGTCCCAGATCGCCACATCACCCTGCTGCCAACGCCAGCGAACGGTGTTCTCCGGTGCGGTAACGTAGGATTGGAACAACTCGTAGACTCGGTGGAAGTCGCTTCTGGACAGGCCGACGAACCGCTGCACGAAATTGCCGAGTAGGAGGGTGCGCTCACCGGTCTCCGGATGAACCCGCACAACCGGGTGTTCGGTCTCGTAGATCGTAGAAGTAAACACCTCGTCGAAGTGTTTTGTTTCCGCCTCTGTCGCCCGCGGTCGCACCGCCGCGTAGTCGTAGGCGTTGCTGTGGACCGCCCACAGATCGTCGGCGAGGCGCTTGAGCGTTGGCGGCAAAGTCTCATAGGCGGCGGCGGTATTCGACCAGATCGTGTCGCCACCGGCCGAAGGAATGACCACGCCGCGCAGGACCGAGAATTTTGGATAGCCGTCGACGAACGTAACGTCGGTGTGCCACTGATCGGCGCGCCCGCCGCCGCGACTTGAATCGAGTTCGAGGATTGAGGCCGTGCCGACGATTGCCCCTTGGGTCGGATGCGCAACCAAATCGCCGAGCCGCTGGGCGAAACGCTCCTGCTCGGCATCGTCAAGGTGCCCCTGGTCGCGGAAGAACACGACCTTATGGCGCAGCAGAAGCTGGTTGATCGCCACCACAACAGCATGGGGTAGATCACCGGATAGACGAACGTTGCTGATCTCTGCGCCGACGCGTGCTGTGAGGGGAGCAACATCGGCTTCCGGAATGGTTGCATCAATGAAAGCAGGGTTGGTCATGGGTAGTCTCCAGGCGGATTGAGTTTGTGGCGGCGGCTGACGATTTCTCGAAGATCCAGACAGGGCTGGAGGAGGCGCTTCAGCCGAGATTTGCGTTAGAAACCCGGTTCGAAGCGCGCCACTGCCCGCGGGCGATAGCAATGTCCGCCTGAGGCGCGTCGGAATCCGAAACCAACTGGTCTCGAGTTCGCGACGCCAGATAGGGCGCGAATTGCCCGATCGCACGATCGAGCCGATCGGCCAGTGTCGGGGAGACGGAGGTTTGGTCGACGAAGTCGCGCTCTGAAGCATAGATCCCTGTCGCCAGCGTTCGTGCCTCGAAGAACCCGAAGAGCGGCCGTAGCTGATGCTCGACAATCAACGCGTGTCGGTCTCCGCCGCCGGTCGCGGCCAGAAGTACCGGTTTGCCTATGAAGGCGGTGGGCTCCAGCAGATCGATAAAATGCTTGAAGAGGCCAGCGTAACTACCTTTGTAGACCGGGCTTGCGACGATCAGTGCTTCGGCTTGCAGGAGATGTTCAACAAGTCTCCTCGCCTTCGTGTCCAGATCGGAGAGGCGGTGCGCGGCGCCGAGCGAAGGCAGGAACTGGCCAATATCTATGACCTCGAAGCTTCTCTCATATTGCTGCGCCGCCCGCCTCGCTATCTCTTCGACCAAAGCCCGCGTGCGGGAAGGAGAACTGAAACTGCCGGAAAATCCGACGATTGCGGGTCTGGTCATTTGGTCCTGTCCCTCTCCTTGAAAGTGCGGGCCGCAGCCGCGACGAGGGGACAGAATAGTTATGTATATAAAATCTATGGAGAAAGAGAATTGCGTATTTGTGGCGGCTTGTAAAATTCCCTTCCTCCGCTTTTGGCGTTTGTGAGTTCTCGTTGAGCGACTGTGCAGCGAGGCGGGTTAGCGCCTTCACCGAGTGGTCGACAGTATCCTTTGACGGAAGACTTCGGCGCTGGTCTTCTGAAGCCAAGGCTTGGGTGTCGAGTAGAGATAGGCGCGCACCTGGTGCCGGTTCTAGATGCTCGAAGGCACCCTTCGCCAGAACAAGTGGTGCCCAATTTGTGATCAAAGTTGATGGCCAAGCTGGCCGCCGAGGGGCTCACGTGTCTGCGCCGAGTGTTTCGCGCAGCAGAAGATCCAAGGGTAGGGTCTCGGGCGTCGGATCGTCCTCCCACAGCTTCGCGAAATCCCGGTCGTCGGTCGGTCTGTGAATGAGGACCTGGCGCTCAGGGTTGGCTTCGCGAACGCGTTCGGCCGCGCTGAGGCCGGGCTTGTCCGGATCGGCGAAGACGACGATCCGCTGTACGCATTCGGGCAGCTGAAGAAATGGCAACCGTGGTGCTCCCAGTGAGCACCAGACGGGCAAGCCGTATCGCAGCATTACGGCATGGCCGGTCTCATAGCCTTCGGCAATACCAAGGACGTCGGCCGCTGGGGCGAGCCGCAAGGCAAAGCCCCGGCTGGGGCCGATGATGCGGCGTGGCTCGTCCAGCGCCGCCTTTTCTGGCCGTGTCGGGTGCAAGAGGGTGAGCTGCACCGAACAGATCAAACGGTTTGGGGCCTGCAGAGCAGCCACCAGCGCGGGAAAGCGGTTCTTTCCCAACCGATAATCCGGCAGATAGCGCAAAGTTGGCAACGTCGCCGGCAGACGGCGAGAGGCAAGATAAGCTTCGCCGTGCGTGCCGGCGAGCGCAATCGCTCTCGACCAGAGCGCGAGCGCGTCCGCTGCCGTGGTTTTGGGCGCCGCCGGACGAACACGACGCAGAGGCTCGGCCGCGCGCTTCGACAAATCCAGGTCCGCAATGGCGGTCTCGATGTCGACGGGATCGCAACCTGCAAAGCAGTAGAGCATAAGACGATAATCCCCGTCACGAACAGAGAGGGAGGGATGGCGGTCGCCTTTCCCTTGCCCGTGACTTGGTACTGGACAACGGCACAAGTAGCTCCCGCGCGCCGGGAACCCTCCTAAAGCGCGATATACCTGAGCAGCGCTTGGCCACGACACCTTTGTCATGGGCCTGATAATGTCGCCAATCCGCTTTCGGATCAATAGAATGATTGAATAGCGCAGCAACACCGGCGAAATAGCCGGGGCGTTTCAAGGGCCAGGACTTAGCCGTCCTGACGGCAGGGTCGCCTCGGCCAGGTAGCCCAAGCCTGCATCGCTGAAAGCGCGATTCGCAAACACTCGAGGTTGACGACCAGAAGCCGCTGCATGAGGTAATTACGAGAACCATTTGCGCGCGAACCGCAGCATGGTGATGTCTGCGCAGCAGGCGCGCAACTCGACCTTCAGACGATCGGCACATTGGCGGCGTTCCTGGGCGTCTCGGTCTGGGCCTTTTGGGAATTCGGGACGCTGCCTTGCGCAAGCCTCGAATCATTTGGGGCTATCGTATCAGGAGATCACAGACCTGGCGGAATAGCAGGATCGTCTGTGTGCGTGATTGAGCAGATCCTGGCAAGGAGAGCCTGTTAGAGTTTGAAGCGGCCAAGGCGCTGATCATTGACGCGGTACTGCCAGGCCAGTTTCGGATCCTGGGGGTTGACGCCGGACGTTGACCAAGCGGAGCGCTCGAACTTTGCAGCGTCATGCAAAGAAAGATCGTCATCACAGCGCGACAGTTGTAACGACGAGCGAAGACGATGACGTCCGATACTGTGGGTTAGAAATTTGATGGCACAGACGGCGGCGAGGGACAGGATCAAGAAAGCAGTGGAAAAGCTGAGCATGCGAAGGCCGGCTTCCTGATCGGGCAGGGCGAAGAAAGCGAGCACGCCGCCGGCGAAAATTGCGAACGCGAACCTCATGAACATGACAGCGATTCTCCTATTTCGATGTCGATCATTATAATATCACAGATTGATCGTCATTATAATGATCAATGGAGATAGGATGACCCCTCATGGATCAAGCGTTTTCGAAGGCTGGGGGCATGGTGCCGTTTTTGGCGGTATCGGCTTCAGAGTATTACCCGGCGCCATTTCCATCTCGAACAGGCATAGAGATTGGTTCCGGGGCAAGCCTTGCGGCCCCGTCTCAGAGTGTAATCGCCAGAACCACTGGCGTCGAGGTCTCGCCTGTGGTCGACCTGAACAAGGTCATACGAAGTGGTCGGATCAGGGTTGTCCCTCCAGATGAGGTGGCACACGACAAAATCATTAGTAAGAGGGCCCGCGACATCCAACCGGATTCATTTAATTATTCATTTTCAACAGGGCATGCAGATCGTCAAATGCTATCTGCATCTGGAACGATTGCTGTACGCCGTCACTTTGCGGGAGTATGGGGAGGATGCCGCCACACTTTAATAGGGCAATGAGTTATCGTTTCGGCTACAAGCCCTGAGCACTAGACATTCTGCAAAAAAATGGCCGTCATATTCCGACCGATAAGCAGGGGGGCAGCTGTGCCGATATTTAAAAACAAGACAGAAGACAGCGATGGTTGGCTTTCGATCCTGCTCGCGCTGCGACTTCGCCAAATCGAGAACGAGTACCCGGACTATGCGAGTTTTGCCGACGCTACGGGGCTATCGCGCGGCACGCTCTACCAGTTGCGGGCGGGGAAGGGGAACCCGACATTGGTCACCTTGGAGCGGCTGGCGCGACACCTCAAGGTTCCGGTGTGGACGCTCATTGGTCGGACTGGTGACGACGACAGCGTGAAGCGGGACATCGAGACCTTCGGCTTCAGCTTCACCGAGATTGCGCGGCATATTGAGGCCACGCGTGCTGTGAAGCGCTCGATGACGGAGTTCAGTGGTGTTCCTTCTTTGAAAGAGGCAGCCAGCCCCGCTGGGGCAACCTCCGAGAAGAAGCGGCTGCCTCCAGCCAAAAAGGGACGCAGGGCAAACCAGTAGATACAAGAAAAGTAGAAGATGCTAAACTACCGGCGTAGATTCATTTGCTACGATTGGCAGAAAATCTATTGTATATTTCTTTGACTCGCACCAAGAAATCCGCCAGCCTCGATGCAAAGGCATCATTTTGCTGAAGGGTTCACGATGCAAGCGAATATCTGGCAAGTCGCAGGAGACAATGCGCTCTATAAGGAAGTGGCGGCGTTTGTCGATTGCCACCCGAAACCATGGGTGGAAGAGGTTTCGGAATTTCTGCGGAAGAAAGGCAAGCCCGAGACGATCACCTTGGTGATCGGACAGTTCATCGTGGCGGCTCTGTTCGAAGGACAATACGCGGATCTGCTGTACTGGTCGCTGGTTGCGGCCGAAGTGAACTGCGTTGTGATGGAGCAATGGCCTGATGATGTGCGCCAGGAGTTGGCAAGCCATCTGAAACGGGGATTTGTAAAGCTCTCGTCGCGCAATCTCTCCCATTGAAGGCGGCGGGCCGACGGGGGCATGGCCCTCAATGGTGAGACGGCGTCACACCTGACCAGGGGCAACGTTGATGTCGCTGCCGGCGGGACCGGGAGCGGATGAAGCGAGTTTTGTGTCACCACCGTTGGGCGTCGGAAAGTCGCCTGGTCCCATTTGGCAGACCGCTTGCGCGCCGCATCCCTGAGGAATGGATTGGCCGGCCGAATTGAGGGCGGCATAGCGGCGGTTTACGTCGTTCGTCCAGTTACGGCGCTGGCTTTCAGTGCTGCCGTTGTAACGATCGGCGAGGCAGCGAATACTTGACGTGCCGCCGCACGATTTGACGGCATCGCGAAGCGTCAGTACGCCGCCTTCAATGTTTTCGGACAAGATGCCCCGATCCATTCCGTAGGCCCGGCCGGTCGCCCCCGTAAGCTGCATCGGTCCAAGAACGCCACTGAAGGAGCCGGCACATGCTGACATCGCGCCTTCGTGAGCGGACACGGCAAGAGCGAGCTTGGGATCAACACCATACTTGTTGGCGGCGTCGACAATCATATTGGCGATGTTCGGGCTGCGCTCCGTCATCTCTTGCGTGGACGGATAGCTCGGCAGACCCGCACCGTTCGTACAAAGGGAACGCAAGGTTGTTTTGTCATGGAGATCGCAAGAACTTGCATCCTGATCGAAGGAATTCGCTTGCGCAACAGGCGCTTGTCCAACGACCAGGAGCGCGGAGAGGAGTATTGGGAAGGGACGCAGCATCTTACTTCCCCGGGCAGAAATTATAGATGGTGCCATTGATGGAGAGCGCGTTGCTGGATGGGCGCGTAATCTTCATCGGCGTGATGACCGGGGAGCTGCTGCCACGCTCGGTACATGAGGCTTGGAACGCATCGTCTGCATGACGGGTGCCTGCTATCTTGCAGGTGCTTGCGCCGACGGTGATTGCGTCGCCGTCGAACTCGGCAAGTTCGAGAGCGCCGACGCCTTGGTCGAGATCGGCACATGTGTGCGTGGACGCTACATATGATCCCTGCGGAGCCTTGAGCGGATCAAGTGCTTGCGCGATTGCCGGCGAGATCAAGACGGCTAGTGTCGCTAAGATTGTCCGGCTGGCCATGGCAGATCTCCGGAACATCATTCCGCCGTGGCCGCCGGCAGGAGCCGCGGTCAAGGCCGCGCATCGCGCGCCGTCAGGGAAGCATTGATCCGTTGGCGATGGCCGGTGGCTGGCTGGTGTCCTGAATAACGTCAGGTTCTCCGTGCCGATCATGATTGCGCTCCTTGGGGATATCGAGGTTGCCCAAACACAACGGCGTGGGCTGCTTCCTCTAGGGTTGCGGGACAGGGACCCGGAATTGGCATTCCTGGGCGATTTCACCTTGGAATACGATGCCGGCGCGAATGCTTTTGGCCTGAACATCATATGCACCCATCGCACCATTCCGAGCGAGGTCGGGGCGGACGTTATTCGGTTGCGCGCCATATTCGATGAAACAGCCGGAGCCAGCGTCAGCGACCGTTGATCGGCCGTTCTGGTAGATCGCCAAGCGCATGGGGCATCGTTTCAGTATGGCATTGCCGACAGGGTCGGTGCGGATCGGCGAGCAGCCGGTGAGCGTGTGCAGGACCGAGAGGACGACGGTTTTGGTCGGGCTGCGAACGACGATGTGACTCTCGGAAGCCGGCGCGTTGGCGACCGCAAAGCGCGTATCGCCCTTGGCCACGTAGGCGTCGTTGTTCTTCTTCAGTCGGTCGGCCCATAGGGAGGCGTAGGGCACGGCTTCCGAGTTCGGGAGCTCGAGATCGGCATAGGCGACGGCCCGCCAGGCGTTCGGATCATGCGTGAGCGACTGGGCCGAAGCGTGGGGCGCCAATGTAAGGGCAGCCGCGACTGCGACAAATGTCAGGCGTCCATGCATTCCTTGCCTCGCTTGTGTGCCCTATGATTAAATCAAGGTTGTGATGATTGTCGAGCGTGATATTTGGATGGAACAAAAAGCCCGCCTATCGGGGCTGGATGAATTGCGAGGCCTGGCGATCGGGCTGGTGGTGCTGTCGCATGTCGGGCCGGTCTTCGGAGAAGGCGGGACGGTCGCCGTTCTGCTGTTTGCGCCGGCGTGGAGCGTCGGGGTCGATCTGTTCTTTGTGATTTCCGGCATGGTGGTGGAACGCTCATTGCGAAGCCTGCGCCTCGAGCGCGGTGCGCTCGAGGCGGCCTCCGCCTTCTATGTCAGGCGTGCTATGCGGATCGTGCCGCTGGCCTGGTGCGTCGGCGCCATCCTCTCCATCGGGTTGATCATCCCGGGAAGCGGCGTTGAGCCTGCAGACGCGAAGGCGGCATTCGCCTTCATCTCGAATGCGCACTGGGCGCCCTGTTTCGGGGGCGCCACAGGATGCGGGAACGCCTTTGCGTTTGGGCCATTCTGGTCGATTGCCGCCGAGATGCAATTTTATCTAGTGGCTCCGCTCCTGGTGTTCTTGCTACCGCGGCGTGCGCTCGTCGCGTTGGCCGGACTCGTTCTCGTGGTCGGGACCTTCACGCTGCGGCCTTGGGGCGGAACGCTTTGGACGTTCCGCATCGATGCAATCGCGGTCGGGCTGGCGATCGGAGCAACCATGGGCACAAGCGCATGGCCCCGTCTGGCGGAACACCTGCGGGTGATCGGCAACATGGAAGCGGCGTTCTGGATGTCGATCGCGGCCTTCATGTTGGCGATCTTGCCGCCGGCGATGCATGGCGTGGCGACTGCCGTGCTGGCGCTGATGTGCGGGTGGATCGTGACAAGGGCGACCTTGCGGGATGATTCTGTGAACTGGCCGGGGCGGATGCTGCGCCGTTTGGGAGGCATCTCCTATGCCCTCTATCTGATCCATCTGCCGGTGCTGGCGCTGTTCAACTGGTCGCTTGGCCAATTCCTGGACGCTCCGGCGACGGCAACGCTCTCGATCGCCGGCGCGATCGGGCTGTCTCAAGTGCTGACGGTGGCAATCGGAGATCCGCTCCGCCAGCTCGGCCGCCAATGGTCAAATCGAACAGTCCGGGAGGTGTCGCCGTGACGGGAGAAAATCGTCAGTGGTCGCTTGGTGGTGAAGATGTCGATCAAATTCCGCGAGGAGCGAGGGCGCTGGCGGAGCAGCTGTTGACCGAGACCGACGGCGATGCCGTGGCAGCGCTCGTCGCGGCATGCTGCGTCGTTGGAGCCATGCGCTCGGCGGTATCGAGGGGTATGGTGCGCAACGCATCGCCGTCAGGGGTCGATATCGCGCAAGTGCTGGACGTGTTCGTGCGAAGCGAGCTCCCAGCAGAAGAGCAGAACCTGACCGGTAGATGACTTCGACCGCGAAGTAGCTACCATGTTGGGGGGCTGTGCGGCCTGCCGCTCGATCCCCCGGAATGCTGAATGCACGATATCCGCAGTTTGATCTTCGTGGACGACCGTCAGCAATGCCACTGACAATGATTTCGCCAGGAAAGAGATTGAACTAAAGCCTTGCAAAACGCTTTGGCCGAACGACAGGATCGGTCTCGCATAGGAAAGCATGATCTTTCGGCCGGAGGTGAGCGATGCGGCCTCCATGCGTGAAGGTCGCCATGACTGCTGGCGCGACCACACGCAATACGCTCGAAGTCGCCGAAGACGGTCGTCGCAATCTTCGTACTGGGATCTGCACGAAGAGACGCAGTAGTGAATTGGCACGCTGCGTGACGACACATCCGGAGCGTCGTAAAAGCCGCTCGCAGCGTATCTCTCATACGCCCGCGGACAATCTGCCGACGCCGGCGCCGTTGGTTTGGCCGTCGGCTTCTGTGCGCATCTGGCCAGCCGACACGCGGCAGTGTGACGGCCGCCGCTTAGTAGCGGTCGCCGAACCATCCCTTGCTCTTGGGCGGCGAGAGTTCCTGGTAAGCCCACGGGACAGACTTGTAGGACGGCCTCGGGTCTTGGACGCGCCAAGCCTTCTGCCAGTAGTAGAAATTGAGGGGTACTCGGGCGAGCACGCGACCATCGGCAGACAGGAGGTCGGAAGCGCAGGCGACGACGGGGCCGTCGTAAAATTGCATGCGGCCAGTATAGCCGTTGAGCGCTCCGGGTCGGCAGGCAAAGACGCGAACGCCTGCAGCGATCGTGTCCGGGGCTTCCGCGGGGACGGAGATCGTCTTGACGCCTTCCTTGGTGATGAGCGTGCGCACAGGCACGGAGCTCCAATGCGAGCGGCGCAGGGCGTTATTCGCCTGAGCTTCGGTTGGGTAGCCGGCTCGCCGGGTAATGACCGGCGGGAAGCGCCCCCAGTCTGGCGCATATTCTTGCCGGCTGCGACTGACCCGATCAGGCTTCCAATAGGAGTCCGTAGCCGAAACGGGGCCGGCCGAATGTGAAGCATCCGGCACTCGCTCGGCGCAACCGGCGAGCAAGGCCGCGGATGCTACGAGGTGGAGGATGTGACGAAAAGAACGCATATCGTGCTCGGGGGTCATGGGTTTGCAGGTGAGAATTTCCGGTGAAGCCAAGGCATCTGGAAGGTGCTGGCCCAAATGCCGCGATGGGTTTTGCGAGCCTGACGCTCGATCTGGGCGTAGAGGGGGGATGCGGCGATCGAGATCATCGGGGAGGGTGACGGCTACGCCTGCTTTCAGCCTTTCGCCGGCGACGTCGGCCATTTCGCTGGTTGCACAACGCGCGACGATGACAGCTGCGTCATTCCGGACCGGCAAGCAGACAAGCCATTTTTTCAAGGTGGCGGTTACGAGCCATGCCATGGCGACAACGCCACAAGGCAACGCCTGCTTTCCCAGCGTCGCGGCCTGGCCCAGGTCGCAGCCGTCGACGCCGCGATAGGTGCACGAAGCAAAAGTTGATTGCTGGTTCCCCATGGATCACTCCGCTTCAGATTCATTGAGTCAGTAAACTATCTTGCAAATCGCTGTGCAAGTGTCTCTGACTCATATCCCGCGAGGGGAGGAGGGTGCTCGTATCCGGATCCGCGCCCGATGTGCCGGGCAGGGCCTCGGTGTCGACTTGACGCGGGGCCATCAGGCAATCGATACTCTGAATGCGCGCTATGCCGTGGCGGTCGCAGCGGCATCCGCTGGACGAACTCAGCGGCTTCGTGGCCGGCCTTGCCTGATATCGCTGCGAGCCTTTCGAAGCCGCTGTTCGAGCGCTAAATAGCGAGCCGTAATCGAGTTCAGCTTTGTGAAAAACTGCCTGCTCTGCGCAGCGTTGCCCGGCGCAGGCGGGGGGAAGAAAGCAAAAAGAGCTTCCCGATCAGCGTCTAATTGTTTTAGCTCCGAGCAGAGACGGCAAATTTCGTGGTCGTCCGTTCCGGAACTCCGATGTGATGCACGGCGCGAGGTACGCGTAGGGTTAGTCTGCTGACCCACATCGTTCGACGAAAGTAAAATCGTATCCAAGGCGTTTCCTCCACGCCGGGTTGTGGTCATCCAATCTGGAATAATGCGGGTTGCAACCTATGTATACTGGCGGTTTTCCCTGTCACTTTTGAGAGGTCGTGAGACGCTGGAATCCAGCGAGGAGCAACCTAGTTCGATAGCCGCGCGAATGGCTGGAGAGGCGCGTCGATAGCAAGGAGGTAAGCTGGATATGGCGAGATTTGACTCAAACTTTCACGACGTGACGGAGGGTATTCACGCAGTTGCCTCTCCTGCGGACGCGGCGGACCTTCTGAACACAATTGTCGAAAGTTACGGTCTTGAGACGGCGGCCTTTCTTACCGTCAGGCCGGTTTACGAGGAACCGAGTAAGCCGTTCTATGTGACCACCTATTCGCCTGACTGGGTGAAACGCTACATCGAGAAGGATTTTTTCGACATCGATCCCGTGCTTCGCTATGGGCTGCGTGCTGCGAAATTGGTTGATTGGAAGGAAATCGACCTATCGGACAAGCCCGTGCGCACGTTCTTCGGTGAAGCGAGGGAACATGGTGTCGGGAAGCATGGCGTCACGTTCCCGGTTAGGGGTGTCGACGGCGACCGCGGCATTCTGACCGTGACGAGCAACGAGAACGCAGCGGCGTGGCAGACGTTTCTCAAATCCGAGGTTCGCGACTTCCAGCATCTCGCCGGTGAATTTCACAATGCTATCGGTCGAATCCAAGGAAGGCCACGCCATCCGACTGTCTGCTCCGATAGAGAGATCGAATGCCTGAAATGGTACGCGAGGGGTGAGAAGGTCAAACGGACCGCAGAGATACTGTCGCTATCCCCTCGCACGGTCCGATTTCATCTTGATCTGGCACGGGCCAAGCTTGGTGCCAAAAGCTTGGCCCATGCGGTTGCGATCGCGGCAGAGCGCGGCCTTTTCTTTCAAAGAGTGTTCTGATCGGTAGCCAAGCGCTTCGCGGGAAGCCGCCGGCAAAACTCGTTCCGTTTCGTGAAGCTGGGAATGCTAGAACGACTGAATCATGGGGAAAGAAGGGAGGCGTCGCTCTGGACAACCTGATCCGGAAAGGCACCGCGACGCTCCAAGGGTAGAATGCTGGCCAAACCAAGTGTCCTATTCGCAAACCACACGGTACCGCTTGCCGGGCTTGCTGATGTTCTTGCAGACAAGCGGCTTGTATGGCTCGGAAGAGGAGAGCGGCGGACTTGCGGCCGGCGATGCCCGTCTGTTTGATGTCTTGAGACTTACCGTACGGCGCGGTTCGAGTCTCTCCGGCTCCTGTGGCGCAACCGGGAACACGCTGGCTTCGATCCGCCGCTGCTGCAGGCGTGGCGGCTCTTTGTCAAAGAATCGCCTGGCATCAAGCGATCTCGGAATAATCACTGTACCATCATCGCTGTGCGCGCAGCCGCTGCCCAACAGTAAGGCCAGCCCCAGGAAAAAAGGCAGAATCCGTTCAAACATAAGCATACCCTTGGCGGGCGTATCCCCCGGCTTGCGGGTCGCCGACAACCGGCGCAAGGGCACGAAGAAAGGGCGGCATTGCTTGCCGCCCTTTCGAAATTGTCGAGATGCGTGGACCTTTAAAAGCCCATGCCACCCATGCCGCCCATGCCGCCGCCGCCCATGCCGCCAGGCATGCCGCCGCCAGCCGACTCCTTCTTCGGAGCCTCCGCGATCATGGCTTCGGTGGTGACGA
>NZ_JAMYRC010000029.1:0-92379 GCF_040321205.1 Mesorhizobium sp. M0496
CCCCCCCCGCCCGGCCGCCCCCCCCCCCCCCCCGCCCCCCCCCCCCCCCCCCCCCCCCCCCCGCCCCCCCCCTCCCCCCCCCCCGCCGCCCCCCCCCCCCCCCCCCCCGGGCCCGTAGCAATTACTTGGAAGTGCTCGGCCGGCTTCACAATGACCGAGTTTCCGGTCGCGAGCGCCGGCCCGATCTTCCAGGCCAGCATCAGGATCGGGAAATTCCAGGGCAAAACGCAGGCGACCACGCCCAGCGGCTGGCGCACGATCATCGAAACGACATCATCGCCGGACGGCGATGTCTGGCCGTATAGTTTGTCGGTGGCTTCCGCGTGCCATTCCAGGCAATGCAGCGCCTCGGGAATGTCTATGGTTGCGACGTCATAGATCGGCTTGCCGCTTTCGAGCGTCTCAAGCACCGCAAGCTCATGGGCGTTTCGCTCTATCAGTTTCACGAGCCGCCGCAGAACGCGCTTGCGCTCGCTCGGATGCGCCCGCGACCAGGCGCCGGATTCAAACGCCAGCCGGGCCTTCTCTACGAGCCCAGCGCGGGCGGGCACGGCACGGCACGGCACGGCACGGCACGGCACGGCACGGCACGGCACGGAACGGACAACCGGTCATTCATTGGCCTGGGCAACAATTTCCTTCGCAGTGCGATCGGCTGGCAAGCCGATGGCGGGGCGGGCCCCAACAAGAGTAACATTTCAACAAGTGAGTACAGGTCACTGATTGCAAGCATGTCCGAATAATGTGCGCACAATTTTACGCAAAATGAGCGTGAGCGCTCGGTAAATTTCAAGCAATTCAGCAAGATTTTTCATAGCGCAGGTGCGCGGAAAGTAGCAGCGGTGGGCGCGCTGCTTTTCCAGCCCGTTTCTACAAGGTTTCGACCACCAACATCTGCTCGCACAATCGATAGACAAGATCTGAAGCACATATGGGCGGCCCGCGAGGAACGGCCGACACTGCGCGCCCTTCGGCCTTATAGCGCTCGACCCAACGCGCCACGATCTTGGCCGACACGCCGTAGACGCGCGCCGCATGGGCTTGGGAAAAAGCACCTTCTATCATCGAAAGCGCCATCTCCTCTCGACGCAAAGGCGTCAGACGGGCATTCTTGTGGATGTTCATTCGGACCCTCCGGTGGATGCTGAAGCCTGGTAACTCCAGTCTCCTCCCTCCGGTTCGAATGGACAACCTCCCGAAAGCTCACATCTAAGTCGCCTTCCTGGAACATACGGGGGCGTGAGGATCCCCCTACGGC
Organism: Mesorhizobium sp. M0496; assembly: GCF_040321205.1. Lineage (NCBI taxonomy): Bacteria > Pseudomonadati > Pseudomonadota > Alphaproteobacteria > Hyphomicrobiales > Phyllobacteriaceae > Mesorhizobium > Mesorhizobium sp. M0496. The sequence continues at coordinate 1,259 of NZ_JAMYRC010000029.1, forward strand.
ATCCATCATCGTCAGCAGAGCGTGAAAAGTGCGGAATGGGCCGCGCTCGATAGAGCCACATATGATCTGGGCAAGAAGATCATGGGCAAGAGCGGCATACTCTCCTATGCACCCAAAGCCTCTTGATGCATGGCCCTCGTTCACGCCGCCGACATCCAGATCCCATGCGGATAGCAGCCGGCGATGTGACAGAGCGAGGTTGCGATACAACTCTGTGGGAGATGACCGTGATTGTTAGATTGTTACGGCAATTCGTCGTTCGCCGCTCTGCCTGTTCGAGCGGCGACCATCGAACGGCTCCCGGCTAGCCTCACGCCTGCCAACGCGGCCTGCGGCGATCGAAGAAGGCCGCGATTCCTTCGGCGGCGTCGGTCGTTTCCCATGCATTGGCCAGCAGAGCGACCGTCTCTCCGATGACCGCGTCGTCGATTGCCGGCCCAAGTCGGCGCGCAAGCGCCTTGGAGGCGGCGACGGCCTGCGGCGAGGCCGAGTGATAGGGCCGGACCTCGGCCTCGACCGCCGCCTCTAGGTCGGCCGGGGACACGGCGTTGGAAAGCAGTCCGAGTTCGCGGGCTTCATTGGCGTTGAATATCCTGGCTGACATGAAGACCCGCCGCGCCCGGCCCTCCCCCATCCGAGCCAGGACATACGGAGAGATCGTCGCGGGGATGAGGCCTAGCCTGACCTCGGTGAAGCCGAACTTCGCGGTGTCGACTGCTATCGCGACGTCGCAGACGCTCATTAGGCCGAGACCGCCGCCGAATGCTTGGCCGTTGATGCGGCCGATCAGCGGCTTCGGTAGTTCGTTGAGCGCGCGCAGAGCCAGCGCCAGCTTCCTGGCCTCGGCGATTCGCTCGTCACGAGCGGCGGAGGCCTGCGCCCGCATCCAGGCGAGGTCGGCACCGGCACAGAAGCTGTCCCCCTTGCCCGTCAGCACCACCGCTCGCACCTTGTCGTCATTGGCGAGCAGTTCGGCGGCGGCCGCAAGTTCGGCGATCATCTGTCCCGACATGGCGTTGTGCTTGTCCGGGCGGGCGAGAGTCAACGTAGAGACGCCGATCTCGTCAGTAGTGACACGGATGGTCTCGAAGTTCATGGCCGCTCCTCCCTCAGGCTGTCCGCGAAGCGGGCCGCCGCCCTCAGTCGCTCTATATGGAGACCCGTCTCATAGCCTTTGTCGGCTAGCATTGCGGCGACGGCGAGGGTGTCCACATTGCCCTGCGCACCAGGGGCGAAAGGGCAGCCGCCAAGGCCACCGACCGCGGCGTCGAAGGTGCGCAAGCCCTTCTCTATGCTTACAAGGATGTTATCGAGGGCCCGCCCCCCCGTGTCGTGGTAATGTCCGGCAAGCCTCTCGGCCGGCACCTCTTCCGACACGGCATCAAGCATGGCCGCGATGGTGGCAGGGGTCCCTTGCCCGATTGTGTCGCCAAGCGAAATCTCATAGCAGCCCATCGCAAGGAGTTCGGCCGCAACTCTCATGGCGGCAGCGGGTGATACCGGCCCTTCGTAAGGACAGTCGGTGACGCAGGAGACATAGCCCCGCACCGGAGTGCCGTCGGCGGAAGCCGCAGCGAGCACGGGGCGGAACCGCTCGAGGCTCAAGGCAATCGAGCAGTTAATGTTCTTATGGCTGAAGGTTTCGGAGGCCGATGCGAACACGGCGATCTCGTCAGCGTTGGCCGCCCGCGCCGCTTCGTAGCCCTTCAAGTTGGGGACCAGCACCGCGTAGACGACGCCGGGCGCACGGCGAATACCGGCCATAACCCCCACAGCGTCAGCCATCTGCGGCACCCACCTCGGCGACACGAAGGAGGTTGCCTCGATCTTCTGCAAGCCGCAGTCCGACAGCATGTCAATAAGTCGAATCTTTTCAGCAGCCGGCACGAGGCGCCCCTCGTTTTGGAGCCCGTCGCGTGCCGACATCTCGAAAATGCGAACGAATTCGCCCATCAGCTAGGCCTTTGGCTGAAAATAAGCGATTTAATCATCGCGGCGGCTATTATTTTCCGACCAACCTCACATCCACCGGATAGATACCGCTTTCGTTAGCGATAATCGGGTTGATGTCGAGCTCCGCAAGATTTTCCATTCTCAAGACCGCCATAGACAAGGACGAGATGAACTTGGCGAGAGATAGCTTGTCGACTCTCGGAAAGCGCCTGAAACCGTCGAGGATCTTCGCAACACGCGTTTCCTCAATCATGTTCAAGGCTTCGTCTGGAGAGACCGGTGCCGCGCGGAAGGTCACGTCTTTGGCCGCCTCAACCAACACGCCCCCTGAGCCGAACAAGATCACCGGACCGAAAACAGGATCGTTCGTAGCACCCACAAATAGTTCTGTGCCGCGATCCACCATCGGCGTGACGATGAAACCGAAGGTTGTTCCTGGACCGGCGTGTGATTTCACGGCCTTTGTGATATCGGCGGCTGCAGCCTGCGCCGCCTCTCTCCTCACTCCGAGACGCACGCCGCCTACGTCAGACTTATGGCTAACCGCCGCCGAATCAACCTTCACCGCACAAGAAGTTGCGAACCCGGAAACGGCTGCCTCGACGGATTCCGCATCGACAGCAGCCAACCATTGACCAGTGTCCACGCCCAATTTCTGCAGTATCTCGCGAGCCGTCGTCTCTGCCGACAAGCCGTTGGGCACGACCACGCTCGGCCCCCCAGTTGCCAACGTTGCGTTGGGGCTGCTGTGCTTTGAAAGCCAGGTTGCCCTCTCGATGAGCGCTCTCGCGCCTGCAACAGCCCAATCCAACGAGGTAAAGACTTGCATGCCGCCGTTTCGCAAGATCTGGTGGTTCTCAGGCATTCGGCTGGCATAGCAACTATGGAAAACCAGAGGAAGGCCAGAGGTCTTTTGCAATGCAACGATACGCTCGGCGGCCGAATTCTCAGCTGTCACGAGAGAAGCTTCGAACCTCAAATGGTACGCTCCAAACATCCCGGATGTCAGAATGAGCCCTACCTCTGGATCTGCCGCCAAGATCTCGATGCATTCCGGAAAGACATCTGGATGGGCATCTATGGCGCTGTAAACGTCGATCGGATTTTCAACACTGGCTTCCTCCCCGAGCACCTTTCTCAACTTAGCTCTGGTTTCCCCAGAAAGAGATGCAAAAGGTACCCCCGCGCGAGATAGAGCATCAACCGCCAGCGTGGCATGTCCACCACCGTCAGCCAGAACCACAATCCCAGCCCCTGGTCTGGGAAGAGGAGTGGTTGCCAGAAGCGCAGCTATCGGAAGCAATTCGTCCGAGCGGTCGACCAGCGTAACGCCCATTTGCGGCAGCACCCTCAGAGCGATATCGTCAGCGCCAGCAATTGAACCCGTATGAGAAAGCGCCGCCTTTCCACCTTCGTGGGACCGCACTCCTCGGAGCATTACAATCGGACAGTTCTCCGCTACTCGTGCGGCCGAATTCAGAAAGCGCCGCCCATCAATGAAACCTTCATTGTAGATTGCAATTGAACGAGTGCTCTTGCGCAGGCAAAGCTCTTCGATCAGTTCGTCATATCCAACATCAGCCTGGTTACCCAATCCAGCGATGATGTCGAAGCCGGGACCATTAATCGCGCGGCTATCCTCGAGTACGGTCAGGATCATGTTGCCGCTTTGCGTTAAGACACTGACCGGTCCCAATGGCGGCAGTTCCGGCAGGCCGATTAGGTCCGCCTGCACGGTACAGTTTACCATCCCTGACGTGTTGGGCCCAATAATGCGGACCCCGCTTTCTGCTAAGGCGACACGCAATCTCTTTTCCGTGCTTGCTGCTTGGTCTCCCCGCTCGCCAAACCCATGTGCGACAATAATGGCACCCGCGATGCCCTTTTTGCCGCACTGGAGAAGAAGATCTGGCACCTCCTCAGCCGGCCGAACTATCACCGCAATATCAACGCCCTCCGGAAGGGCATCAATTTCGGTGACTACGGGCAAACCCAGGATCGCCCCCCCCTTTGGGTTGACCGGAAGGATTGAATAACTGTAGCCGGCCTTTTGCAACGCGTTGATGATCTGATATCCGCGCTTGGAGGGACTTGCAGATGCGCCAATGACCGCGACGGAATGCGGCTGAAGTATTCGGCTCACCGCTGTTGCTTTATTGAGGGCGTCCATTCCTATTTTCCTTCAAACTTGGGGGAGCGGCGTTCGGCAAAAGCTGCGACTCCCTCAGCCCAATCCTTCGTTTCCATGATCGCCAGCACGTCTTCGGCCTCGGCACGGAATAGGCTTTCAGGGCTTTTCGGGAAATTGATCGCCGCCTTAAGGCGGGCCATCGGCAACGGCGCGTTCTTTACGAGTCGCTCCACCAGCGCGGTGGTACGCTCCACCAGCTGATCCGCTGCCGGAGCCTCGGTTGCCAGGCCAATCTCCAAGCATTTCGCGCCGGTTATCCTGTTGCCCAGCAGCAAAAGACTTGCCGCATTTCTTAATCCAATAAGGCTAGGGAGGCGGACCGTTACACCTCCCCCTACATAGGTGCCAATAGCAACTTCCGGAAACCCGAGCTGGGCATCCTCGGATATGATCAGAAAATCAGCAGAGGTCGCGATTTCCGCTCCGCCCCCGACGGCATAACCATGCACTTGGGCGATAACGGGCGTTTTCATCGTCTGAATCTGTTCGCAAACGCGCTGCCCAAGCGTGATATAGGCCTCGCGCTCATCGCGCGTCCGGACGCCAGATTTGTGGGCCTTTAGATCGGCACCCGCACAGAATGCCCGACCGTTTCCGGAAAGGACCACACAGCGTATATTTGGGTCGTTATCTGCATACTGGAGGGCATCCAACGTTTGTTGATAGAGGACTTCGTTGACGGCATTCAGCCGCTCTGGGCGGTTGAAGGTAATGTGAAACGCTTGATTTTCTTGCTTCGTAACAACTTCGTTCATGGATATTCTCTTTGCGGCTGATCCCTCCAGTGTCGCCAAAAAATATTGCGCGTCTAACATTTTTTGCACATAGATTGATCGTTAGAGCGCAATAATCGGTAGGCACTCCGGACATTCGTTGCTGGCGCGGATCGCGGAGGGAGCAACGCGCACTGCTGGTTGCAAGACCGTCGTGCCCAGCTTTGAATCGATGGTCGACGGCAGGTCGCGCGCAAAATCCGGACGGTGACGCCGACAAAAACAATATCGAAATGTCGGTCACGAGCTTAGCGATCGGCGGTCAAGCAGTTGGGGTTCTCATCCTTCCTTGAACGAACATCCGGCGATGTAATCGCCTTCGTGCCACTAGCCGATGAGCGATGTTCAAAGACGGGGCCGCGGCCCTGTGTCGCCTCGCCCCACAATCGCAACCAACACGCAAATACCTGACCAGCCAGGTTTATTAGTGTCCTTTTGCGATCAATCTATACCCAAATAATGTTGGACGCAGTGCTGTAGTACGCGCCAATGATTCCGATCGTCAGAACGAGCCTCATCTGCGGATCGTACGCGATAATGGCATTTGGGAAAGATTAGAGAATAAGGAGACTTGTATGAGTCGCTCTCGTCAGGGGACGCCAAATTCGATTTTCCGATTCGATCTCGATGGTGCTGCTGCGATGCCCTTTGAGATCGGACATGTGGTATCGACATACGTGACGATGCGCGACGGCGTGAAACTGGCCTTGGATGTTTCTCGCCCGTTAGACAAGGATTCCAGTACTGGTCTAGATACTATTCTGATCATGACCCGCTATTGGCGCGGGATCAAAGGCCGTCCGTCCAACCACCTTGCCGACCAATTTGTGCCGCACGGTTATGCCGTTGTTGTTGGAGATGTTCGCGGAACCGGAGCCTCTTTCGGAGTGTGGCCTTATCATCGCGCGCGCGATGAGACATTGGATTTCGGCGAGGTGCTTGACTGGATCGTCGCGCAGCCTTGGTCCACCGGTGGCGTCGTGGGCTACGGCTTTTCTTACACCGCCATCACTGCCGACTGGATGGCGGAACGAAACCACGTTGCGCTCAAGGGCATCATTCCGCGCTTTCCAGACTACGATCCTTATGAAGATGACTACTTTCCTGGAGGAGTGCCGAATGCCTTCATAGGGCAGACGTGGGGCAATCGGGTCAAAGATCTCGACCACAATCTGTTGACGCTCGCGGACGGCGAGAAATCGCCGGGCGTGCGTCCAGTCGGCTCGAACGGCGAGCCGGAGCTCGACGCGGCTCTGCGCGATCACGAGCGGGTTCCGTCTGTCTGGGAGGGATTTCGACAGGTGGCGTTCAAGGACGATCGTCCCCCGTCCTGGGGCGGGGCCTCCATGCTTGACTGGAGTATTCAGGAAGTAGCGGACACACTGGATAGCTCAGCGACCCCAACCCAGACCTGGGCGGGCTGGTTCGATGCCGGCACGGCGCAAGGGGCTATTCGTCGTTTCCTACGACAGTCATATCCGATGAATGTGATTATAGGTCCGTGGAACCATGGCGGCGAGATACCTTACGACCCCCTCCTCGGCCCCGGTAAGACGATCCTTCCCACGACACCAACGCAGCAGGCAAACGACATCCGTTTCGCGGACGCGTGCTTTAGCGGTCAGGCCGCCCAAGAGCAGGGAAAAGTTGTCCATTACTACACGCTCGGGGAAGGCGTTTGGAAATCGACGCGCTCATGGCCACCCCGCGCGACCCGCCGTCGGTGGCACATGGCAAATAACTTCGGACTAAGCGCGTCGCCTGGGGAGATGGGCTTCGACATGCTCCAGGTCGACCCTACCTTGGGAGATGTCAGATCGAATCGGTGGGCCACTAATAACGACGCGGGCAAGGTAGATTATGGAGATCGGCGACAGTTCGACGCCGATCGCCTTGCCTACACGAGCGAGCCGTTGACCAGCGATGTTGAGATAACAGGACACGTCGTGGTCCATTTGAACATCACTTCGACCCGAGAGGACGGTAACTTTTTCGCCTATCTGGAAGCCGTGAAGCCCGACGGAGTGTCCTGCTACCTCACCGACGGCCAGCTTCGCGCCTTGCACCGAAAGGTGTGGGCGGACTCACCATTCAGCGCGCTGGGACCACAGCACAGCTACCTGAGACGCGACGCCGAACCGCTTATACCGGGCGAGGCCGCGATCCTGACTTTCACGTTGCATCCGATTTCCGCCCGTGTCCCGGCCGGCTACCGTCTGAGGGTGTGTCTCGCTGGTAGCGACAAGACCACCTTTGCAAATGTTCCCGTCGACGGCGAGCCGCCCATCCTCCAACTTCATCGAGGCCCGGCCGGTTGTTACATCGACCTGCCGATTATCGAGCCTTGAGCAGAAGCCATATTGTTACAAACTAGGGATCTGCCGAATGGGGAGAGGTCTTGGGCGATCCTGTTCGGCGGTAAACCGAGATATGACGGTTGGATGCATCGGTGAACGCACCTCTCGCCCAATCTCCCCAACGCTCCGCTAACTCAAGTCCTCCGTATTCGGCCATGGTATCGAGCTCCTGGTGAAAAACGTAACGACTACGCTGTGGGAAACGTCTGACCGATGTGCCAGAAAACCAGAGGAGGGTTGAAATCAAGTTCTGTTTAAGTGGTTCATGGATTGCCGCATTGATGAATGTGTTATCGTGATCAACGAGTGTAGTAGAAATTTTCTGGCCGTTGACGAAACCAGCCAAGACTGGAACACGCAGTTCTATCACAAAAACTCCCCCCTCATGTAACGCCTGTGCAGCAGATCTGAGGCAAGCTATTTGCTCTTCGCGCGTGGAGAGCAGCGTAAACGTATTATAAACGCAATACACCAGATCGTAGCGTTGCTCTGGACTGAAATCGGCTATGTCCTCGTTCCAGGCCTTGATCAGACCGGTACGCTTGGCGAGAAGTTTCAACATACTGTCCGAATTGTCGATACCTTCGACCTTGACGCCGCGCTCGCTCAATGGCACCGCCACGCGCCCGCTGCCTATGCCAAGTTCAAGAGCACTCCTTCCGCCGGAAAATCGCTCGAGAAAGGCGGCCGTTTCGTCTGCCTCAGCGTCTTTACCTAGCATTCTGGTAATTTGTTCATAGGTCGGAGCCGAATTCTCGTCATAGCTATACTCATTAGACATATTCGATACTCCTGTATTTGCGTATATCCGTCCCAGCAACTGGCCGAAGGGCGGCGACGTGGTCAGGGTTTCAAGCGTGTCACCAGGACGGACAATGACCGGCTCCCTTTCCTGGGCGAACCTCGCAGTTCAAAGAGCAAGCGCTATGCCAACTAGTCGGATCCAGCCGGTGGTGATGCGAGACGAGCTTTACGGAGGCGCCTGCTGCATCCGCCGCAGGCGCGGTCAGTTCAGGACCGACAGTTGGCGATTGTCGGTAACCGCACAAAATTGCGCCGTTGCAAACAGACGGAATCGGTAATTGCTCACCTTTCCGCTAGCGCTGGGCAGTGAGTGGGCGCTGAGGGTTGAGGTTAAACCGTTGAGTGGATTGATGGTCCGTCGTCGGGCGGTTTTGAGCACGGAAGGTGGCGGGGTAGAGCTTGACGGCCCAGAAGATTAAGAGGTCACCCTGACGGGGGAATTGCCCGCGCTGAACGGCATCAGCTTCGCGCGCACTGATACCGATACATTCGTCACACAACTATTGCGCATCCAACATGATTTAAGTATAGATCGATCACGAATGAGGAATAATATCACTCTCAGGCATTTGCGTGCGTTCGTCGCGATCGCGGAGCGGGGCGGGTATACCGCTGCAGCCCAGTTTCTGAACATCTCGCAGTCGGCTTTAAGCCGAACAATTGTGGAGATTGAGGAGGAACTGGACACCCGCCTATTCGAGCGCACTACAAGGCGGGTCGTTGTCACAGCATCCGGCGAACAGCTTTTGATGAACGCGCGCCGTGTCCTTGAGGAATTCGACAGCGCGATGTCACGATTCCAGCTTTACCATAGCGGACTGAATGGGGTCGTGAGCCTGGCGGCACTATCGTCGGTCGCGTCCATCATTCTGCCGACGGTCATTTCCGAATTCCGGAAAGCCAGGCCCAACGTTAGAATGTCGGTAAAGGACGGTTTTGCGGAGGAGGTTGTTAATTACGTATCCAACGGACAAGTCGATTTTGGCATCACTTCCTTTCCAAAGGCGAAAGGACGGCTGGTCTGCGAACGGATCGTGGCGGATAGACTGATCTGCATATGCTCGAAATCTCACAGATTTGCGAACATGGAAACAGTGTCCTGGAACGACTTGGCCGGGGAAGACTTCGTCGCATTCGATCCTTTGAGCAGCATTCGCACGTGTGTGGATCGCGCTCTGCAAATTGCCGAAATTCAACTCGGGACCGTCACAGAGGTTCGTGACGTCGGCGCGGTTGCGGGCCTCGTATCCGCCGATCTAGGCGTGTCCGCAGTGCCCAGCCTTGTCCTGCCCATGATGCAGTTTTGTGAATTTGCCGAAAAAGAGTTGGTGAATCCGGTAGTCGAACGCGAGATCTATCTTATCCACGACCCACAGACACCTATGCCTCCGGCTGCCGGAATTCTCATGGAAATGCTGCGGCAGGGAGCAAAGCAGGAATTCAGAATTCCGACCGGAGCCAGATGGTTAGACAAGTCGCAACCTGATCCGACGAGAAAGAAATAGGAAACCGAGCGAAAGCGCACCCACTATTGCAAATTTCGGAGAAATCCGTCCTTGATTGCTGCTGATGGATGGAGTGCTCAGGGTAGCACCTCCGATGTCGATAGGGCTCGGTAACGTCTAGCCTGCACTAAAGGCCGTGGTAGATCAGTCAACCATCGTTGCTTCGGTTGCGCTGCGCAGCTCGCTGTCAGTGATGCCGTCGGCAAGTTCAACGAGCTTTAAACCGCCTTCGACGACGTCGAGCACGCCAAGGTTGGTGATGATCCGATCGACCACGCCCTGGCCCGTCAGCGGCAGCGTGCAGGCCTTTAGCACCTTCGACTCCCCTGCCTTGTTGGTATGGTCCATGACGACGACCACCCGCTTCACGCCGGCAACCAGATCCATTGCGCCGCCCATGCCCTTGACCAGCTTGCCGGGGATCATCCAATTTGCCAGATCGCCGTTTTCGGCAACCTCCATCGCGCCGAGGATGGCCATGGCGATCTTGCCGCCGCGGATCATCGCGAAGCTCTGCGCCGAGTCGAAGAAAGCCGAATGGGGCAGTGCGGTCACCGTCTGCTTGCCGGCATTGATGAGATCGGCATCGACCTGATCGTCAGTCGGAAACGGGCCGATACCCAAAAGCCCGTTCTCCGATTGCAGCGTTACCCGAACTCCCTCGGGAATATGATTGGCGACCAGGGTCGGAATGCCAATGCCGAGATTGACGTAGGTGCCGTCTTCAAGTTCGCGCGCGGCCCGTGCCGCCATCTGGTTCCTGTCCCAAGCCATTCGTTTCTCCTGCCCTCAAGCTGCCGCGCGGGTCGTGCGCTGTTCGATGCGTTTCTCATGCTCGCCCTGGATAAGGCGATGCACATAGATCCCCGGCAGGTGGATCTGATCGGGATCGAGGGTGCCGGCAGGTACGATCTCCTCGACCTCTGCCACACAAACTCTTCCGCAGGTTGCGGCCGGCGGGTTGAAGTTGCGTGCTGTTTTACGGAAAACGAGATTGCCTGATGGGTCCGCTTTCCAGGCTTTGACGATCGACAGGTCCGCGACAATGCCGGTTTCAAGCACATAGGTCTCGCCGTTGAAGCTCTTGTGCTCCTTGCCCTCCGCGACCAAGGTGCCCACGCCGGTCTTGGTATAGAAGCCGGCGATGCCGGCGCCGCCGGCGCGCATGCGCTCGGCGAGCGTCCCCTGCGGATTGAATTCGAGTTCCAGTTCACCGCTCAGGTACTGGCGCATGAACTCGGCGTTCTCGCCGACGTAAGAGGAAATCATCTTTTTGATCTGTTTCGACTTCAACAGCACACCGAGACCGAAATCGTCGACGCCGCAATTGTTCGAAGCAATCGTCAGGTCCTTGGTGCATGCCTCCCGGATCGCGGTGATCAAGAGTTCGGGTATGCCACAAAGCCCAAACCCGCCCGCGGCAACGAACATCCCGTCGAACAACAAACCATCAAGCGCCGAGCCCGCGTCGGTATAAATTTTGTTCACGTCACGCCTCCAACATGGATAGTGCTGAGCCGATCGGCGGACCGACGTTCGCCGTTAGAATTGGCATTTCTTAACGAGGACTTGAAAGCCAGAGCCTGCTCACAGATCGTCCAGACGCGCCCCAAATGCCCCGTCCAGCGCGTGGATATACCGCCCTGCCGATGGGGAGGACACCGGCAGGGCGCGCCGCGCGTAGATCTCGGTCGCGTGACGACCGGACAACGGCGGCAGGCTGTTGCTTTGCGTATCGAAAGTCACCAAACGGATGGCAGATAGAACGGCTCGATACCACAATCCCCGGAGAGCTACCGCTACCAGCCGACCGCATCCCTAAACATATACCACCAGGACCCCAGCGTCGAATATTGCGCCCGGAACATTCGACCGCCTGGGAACGGATACCATGGTAGCTTCTCGAAGAAATCGAAGCGCGTCGTATCACCGTCGATTGCCTCGGCCAGGATGCGGCCAAAAAGGTGGGATCCGGTGACGCCATGACCACTACAGCCGTGGGTGAAATAGGTGTTCGCTCCGATTCGCCCCATTTGCGGCACGCGCGTGAAGGACAGCGCAAAATTGCCGCTCCAAGCATAGTCGATTGCGATGCCCTTGAGTTGCGGGAAGACCTTTTCGAGGTTCGGCCGCAGCTTAGCCACTACGTCGGCTGGATCCGTGCCACCATAGACGGAGCCGCCCCCAAAGATCATCCGCTTGTCGGCCGAGAGTCGGAAGTAATCGAGGATATAGCGGGCATCCTCGACGCACATGTCGCTCGGAATCAGCGAACGAGCAACCTCTTCGCCGAGCGGTACGGTGGTGATCATTTGGGTCGAGACCGGCATGACGCGGGAAACGAGCTCGGGCACGGTGTCGCCCAGATAGGCATTGCCACAAAGCACCACGACGCGAGCCGATACTTCACCCTCTGTGGTTTGGACAATCGGCCGGCCACCTGTATTACGGATGCGGATTACCGGCGACATCTCATATATGGTGCCACCGAGGCCTTCGAAGGCGCGCGCCTCGCCGAGCACGAGATTCAGCGGATGCATATGGCCGCCGCTGGAATCGAGCATGCCCCCGCAATAGGCGCCCGAATTGACCAGCTTGCGAAGTGCCTCGCGGTCGAGCAGTTGATGGTCGTCCATGCCGTATTTTCGCCAGAGCGCCTGCTTGGATACGAGCTCCTTCATATGCGCCGGGGTATAGGCCGCATAGATGTTTCCCGGCTTCAGGTCGCACTCGATTTGATATTGGCTGACGAGGCGGCGAATGATCTTTCCGCCTTCCTGGACCAGACCACCGATGAACCGCGCCGCGCCCTCGCCGTAGCGGCGCTGGATCGTCGCGAGGCTAGCACCGAGGCCGTTGATGACCTGGCCACCATTGCGTCCGGAAGCACCCCAGCCAACCTGCGCCCCCTCGACGACAACGACCTTATAGCCCTTCTCCGCCAGGTGGATTGCCGTTGCCATCCCGGAATATCCGGCGCCGACAACACAAATGTCGGTTTCTACCCGGCCCTGAACCCGCACTGGGGTGCGGAGTATGTTGCGGGAGGAGGCGTAGTAACTGTTCGGATAGCTGCCGTCGGCGGCATACGATTTCTGGCTCATCACATCACACAATTCCCAAATAAGCGCCGAGTTTGTACTCCGGCATCACAGCGAAGCGGCGATCTGCCGGCGTTTTCTGGCGATCAGCATCGAAAGCAGCACCGATCGAAGATTTCGGAGGCGCGCACGTACGAGGCGGCCGAGTAACACCATCTCCGCCAATTCTGCCATCAAGGCCTTGGTAATTGTCTTATAGAATCATAGGGATGCTTTGATTTAGACGACACGCATCGTTCCGCTTAGCTCGTCGAGTTCGGCCGGCGTGGCGTGCACGCGCCATTCGACGCGATCAGGTAAAAGCGCGAAGACGCTCGTGGCGAGGGTCTGGACGGTATCATCCTGCCGATTGTTGTCGCAAAAGATCGGGGTGGTCTTGTCGAACAGCACCGCCTCCGCGCCCCTCACGAGCGCGCCTTCCGCGATCATCCGGTCCGCCGCATCCTGCCGGTTGCGGGAAGAGAGGGTGATCGTCTGCTCCAGCCCGTCGAATTCCTCGAAGAGCAGGTGGTTGGCGTGGGCACGCGGTGAGGCGACCTCCCGAACGGCGCAGCCTGAGGCCGGCGCCTCTACCGATGCGAGTCTACGCGTCTTCGCGTCGCCGAGGTTGTGATGGAAGCCGCTGGCGCGGTCCGTACTCTTTAGTATTTCGACCGCTTCGTCCATGCTTCCCGCGTTCAGGATTGCGCGGCAAATGACCTGCCTTGGCACGCCAGCCTGATAGTCCTGAGCGCTGATATGGTTGACAGTCTGAACGACCCCAGCTTCGTTTAACCCAAATGTGTGCCCCGGAAGCATGCCGGGGTACATGAAACTGCTCCAGGCGAGGCCCTCGTCGGGCTCGACCTCAACCCACATACAACCGCCCAGAAACCCCGCGGCACCGTCCTCGTTATGGGCGATTATCGCCGGAGCGTCGCCTTCCGCCGGAATGAGAAGAGTCGTGCAGCCGGCGGCGGCTACTGCTTTCGTTACTGAAGAGACGTGCTCGGGAAGCCGTAGGTCGCCCCGGCAGTTCCAGAGGAAGACCGTTTCGAAATCTTGCCCGGCGCCCTCGGCGATGCCCTCGATCTCACGCACAATGTGAGGATAGGCCGCCCAGGCTGCTGATTCGAGCGCACGAAGATATTCCGATCCACGCCAGCGAGCGTAGAGAGCCTGGAATTCCTCGGTGCCCAGAACCCGCTGGCGGAAGCCAGAGGCGGTGGCCCGCCCGAGCGTGACACCGATGGAAAAGGCGTCGCCCTTAGCGCGAACGCGGGAGATGGGATTTCTGGACATATGCGGCCTCGGCTTTCTCTGACGTTACTATGAATCTACCGGAGTGAGCCGGCGCAACATTGGGCATTCGGCGAGGCCATACCAACTGTATGGCCGGCCCGGGCAGGCCCATCCGCTCCCTCTGGACCGGCGGGATCGATACAGCCATTCCAGCGGCCATGACCCATTCGGAGAGCTCGCTCCGGAACCCCCGACCAAGCGGCGCCTCTTCGCCAGACGCATGACAGACCCTCACTCATTCACGTCCATGCATGGATAAAGTCCGCTGGTTCAGCCATCCCTCTAGATTCGAGCTAGTCAGATCCCGATTTAGCCCGCTCTCCGAACCTCATCAGCAGGGCCGATACCACGAGCAGAAAAATACTGATTCCGGTAAGCAAAGAGGCGATGGCCGTGATCGTCGGATTGATCTGGAGTGCCAGCTCATTAAACATCCGCTTCGGAACGGTTTCATAGGTTCCTGAGATGAAGGTCGTGACGATGACCTCGTCGAAGCTGGTGATAAAAGCGAAGATCCAGGCGGCTCCGATACTGGGAAGAACGTTAGGAAGCAGGACTCGCCACAGCATAACTCGCGTAGAAGCCCCTAAGGTGAAGGCCACTTGCTCTAATCTGACGTCGAAACTCCGGAAGGCGACGGTCATCACGAGGACTACTACCGGAACCCCAAGGACCATGTGGCCGATGATAAGCGCCGGCAAGGTTCCCAGCAGACCGGTACGCGCGAACACAAGATATAGCGCCAGCGCGGTGATGATGGATGGAATCACGATCGGCACGATGAAATTAGCCTCGATAACCAGCCGTCCGGCAAACCTCCCACGCACCAGGCCGTATGCGGCCGAGCCTCCAAGCAGTAGCGCCAGAGTGCTTGCAGCAACCGCCACTTCTAGCGAGGTCCATAGATCGTCGATCCAGCGTGGATCCGTGAAGAATGCTGCATACCAGCGAAGCGATAATCCAGGTGGTGGAAATTGGAGTGCGCTCGCGCTCGAGAACGACATTGGCACGACAACAAGGATCGGCAGAGACAGGAAAAGGAGGATTGAGACCGCCGCCGCACCCAAGATCACGCGGTCGAGGGCAATCTTGCGCTGGTGCACCACGATCGGCACAGCCTCAAATGCACTCGGGGTGATCGGCATGTCGTGGCGGTCGTTTCGGCCTTGTCGATTGCTCATGATGCTCCTCACATGCCCGAATGCGGCGCGACGCGGCGATAAAGCGCGTAGAGAGCGAGGCTGGCCGCAAGTAATACGGTAGAAATTGCTGCGGCAAGTTCCCAGCTCGGCATCTTATTGATCAAGACGTCGAGGACATTTGCTATCATTGAGACGCGCCCGCCGCCAAGGAGTGCCGGAGTGATGTAGAACCCGATTGCTGAGATGAAGACCAGGAGAGTGCTCGCGGCAAGAGCTGGCAGAGTCAAGGGAAAGAAAACCATCCAGAATGTCTGGACGTCCGATCCGCCTAAGGTCGCTGCGGCCTGCAGCAGGCGTCGGTCGAGCTTCGTCATCGCGGCATAGAGGGGTAGGACCATGAACGGGATGAGAATGTTCGTCATGCCGATGATCACCCCGAGTTCGTTGTACATCAGAGCGATTGGTTGATCTATAACACCCAGAGACAGCAGCGCCCGATTGACGATGCCAGCATTTCCGAGGAGTACGATCCAAGCATAACTCCGCACCAGGACGCTGACCCAGAAG
Organism: Mesorhizobium sp. M0496; assembly: GCF_040321205.1. Classification (NCBI taxonomy): domain Bacteria; kingdom Pseudomonadati; phylum Pseudomonadota; class Alphaproteobacteria; order Hyphomicrobiales; family Phyllobacteriaceae; genus Mesorhizobium; species Mesorhizobium sp. M0496. Next base: position 16,933 of record NZ_JAMYRC010000029.1, read on the forward strand.
GGTATGACTACGAAAGCCATCGCGACCAACCGCCCAGTTGGCGATAGCCGGGTCATCCAATAGGCAACTGGATATCCAAGCAAAGCGGAGCAAAAGGTGGTAATTGCGGCCACCTTGAAGGTGTTCAGCAGGACTTTGAGATAAACCTCTTGCTCAATCAGGTGTTGGTAGTTTGCCAGCGTCCATGAGGGCGCGAAGCTGGTACGCAACATTAGCAAAATCGGAACGTCGAATGCGACCAACATGATCACAGCTAACGGAAGCACGTATGCAAAGCCGTTGCGATTGAGCCCGGTACGTCCCATGTCCTAATTCCGCCAGCTGTTTTAATTCCGGCTCGCTGCCCTATTCACTTCCAGGCAGCGAACCAGAGGACTCAATATACTTTCAAAGTCCCAACTTGAATTCCTGCCAGCGCTCTTCGACTTCCTTGCCGTGATCGACCCACCATTTGTAGTCGTAACCGACCTGGACATCCTTGTTCTGCTTCGCGGTCGGGAACTGACCGATCTTATCCTTTGGCAAGAGGGCACTAAGATCCGGGCTGGTTCCGGTATACGAAATGACGGTCGCCGCCACAGCCTGATTCTCCGGCATAGTCATCTCGTGCAGCAGCTTCATCGCGGCAGCCTTTTGCGCCGGGTTGGCGCCGCGCGGGACGGCGAAGAAGCTGAGATCGATCAGACCTTGGTTGAATGAGTAGTCCAGCTTCGGCTCGGTGGTGACCCGCCCTGACCATGCGATAGCATACTGAACTTCATTGTCATTCAGGAGTTGGGGCGGCTGGGCACCGGTGGACCACCAGACGGCAACCTCGGGGCTAAGCTTTTTCAAACTCTTGAAGGCTCGGTCAAGATCGAGTGGATAGAGCTGTTCAGGCTTAACGCCGTCGGCCAACAAGGCCATCGGAATAGCATAAAATGCAATGTCCGGGAGGGCGCGCTTACCCGGGAAATCTTTGACATTCCAGAAATCGGCCAAGGTCTTTGGCGCCTTGGCGTCCTTACGCCACGTCATGATTGTTGAATAATACTCATATCCCAGTGCGTAATCATCGCGCGCCTCGGGAAACATCGGCAAGGGAGCGATCGCACCCCAATCGAGCGGCTCAATCAGGTTCAAAGCCTTGGCCTGCTGGACCTCAGTGCCAACGAGCTCGAAAAGCACTGCCGAGATGCTGCCGGACGCGACCATCGCCTGCAGCTTTCCGATCCCGTTCGGGTTCTCGCGGACCACCTTTACGCCAGTCTTTTGCGTGAACGGCTCGATGTAGCCTTTCTGGATCGAGTCACCGGATTGACCGCCGGCTTCGACCATGCGGAGTTCAGTTACCGCATCATCCGCCTTGGCGTCGAAGGAAGCACCAGCAAAGACTGTTGCCCCCGCAAGCAATGCGAACGCGGAAAGCGTCCTTTTCATTTTCATGGTCAAGTTCCTCTCAGACTTTTTGTTATGTTAACTTAGACTGGTAGTAATACGGGGCGCTCACTACGTACCGCGGCGCCATCGGGAATGAGCCACACGGCTTCGGCATCCCAATCGAGGCGAACGGATGCCCCAGGCGGATATGGCCGCCCCGTTTGCATGCAAGCGGCGATCAATGGTGTGCCGCGCACTGTCTCGACATGATAACGAACGGTCTGTCCGAGATAGACGGATTCGATGACGGTCGCGGGGACACCCCGCTCCGAATTCGGCCCGAGCACGCGAACATGTTCAGGCCGTATGCTGATGGTAACCAGCGAACCGGACGGCTCGTCCGAAGCGCGGTAGGGCAATTCCTCGCCGGAGCGGAGCCGGACGACCCAATTCCCGGCACCGTGCCGGATCGCTTCGCCGTCAAGGCAATTGGTAGTGCCGAGAAAGCCTGCGACAAACCGGTTGGCGGGTCGGGTATAGGCTTCCAGGGGCTCGGCGATCTGCTGAACCGCGCCGTCGGCCAGGACCAGCACGCGATCCGAGAGGGAAAGCGCTTCCTCCTGATCGTGGGTGACCAGGATCGTGGTAATTCCGAGTTTGCGCTGCAATTGTTTCAGCTCAACTTGCAACTGCTCGCGCAGCATTCGGTCCAGAGCCGCAAGCGGTTCATCGAGCAGCAGGATATCGGGCTGAAACACGATGGCCCGCGCAAACGCAACGCGCTGCTGCTGGCCGCCGGAAAGCTGGGTAGGGCGCCGGGCTTCGAAACCGCGTAGTCGCACCAGGTCCAGCGCATCGCCCACCCGCCGCCGCGCATCCTCTGCCGTCACGCCCCGGACCTTCAACGGAAAAGCTACGTTATCGAACACTGACATATGCGGAAACAACGCGTAGCTTTGGAACACCAGCCCGATATTGCGTTGCGCCGGTCGGGTTGCCGTAACGTCGCGCCCACCGAGGACGATACGACCGGTGGTTGGCTCCGTCAGGCCGGCAATCAGCGAGAGGACCGTCGTTTTTCCCGACCCGCTGGGTCCGAGAATGGTGACGAACTCGCCCTGCTGGGCCACGAAGTCGAGCCGCTCCAGCGCGCGGAACTGGCCGTATTGCTTCGAAAGCCCCTCAAGACTGATCGATGCCATCGCCCGGGCGCCTCCCTTGTTGCCTCTGCTCCCTGTATCTTCGTTAAAAACCATTGCGCGTCTAACATTTTTTAGACATAGATCAATCGCGAATGGGCAATAATACCAACTCTCAAGCATCGCGCGAGTTCGTCGTGATCGCAGAACGCGACGAACATACCGCTGCGGCCCTCTCCCTGAACATCGTGCAATCGAAGCCGGACGAACGTCGAGGTTGAGGAGAACCCTGCCACCAGCCTGTTCGAACGCACCACAATGCGCGCCGTGTTCTCGAGGATTCAACAGCGCGCTATCACGGTTCCAGCTTTACCATTGCCAGTATGGCGGCTCGGGCGGGCGTCATCCCGCCACAAAAATGGAACAAGGCCAGAGCCTTCCTCGTTCCGTGCCCCCCCGCACCGCGCGCAAACAGTCAGTTGCTGCGCCAGAATTCTATGACGGCAGCCGCCTCCGCCCACGCGACGCCCAAATCAAAGCCCTCCCTCGCGATCCGCGCCTTCACAGCGTCTGGCCAGTTCCAGCGCTTTCTGCCCCCTGGATGTGGACTTGCGGACTCGCTAATGCTGGGGCACGGCACTCAGCATTGAAAGCAAACGCCATCGCGGGCCCGTGATGCCAGCCCACGGCAACGCGCATATGGGTTATCAGCCACATCGACGGGAAAGCATCGGCGGAGCCAATCGTGACCTACCGGGTCCAATCGCGGCGTTTCATGATCCTCAAGACTTCCGACGCCCGTAAAAAGCTGCTTGCCAGCAACCTATAGAGGTCTTCGCCAGTGCTGGTAAGCACGACGTCAGCTCCTGACCCCTCAATCAGCCGAACGCCAAGCTCCCCCTCAATGGCTTTGATCTGCCGACGGATCTCTTCCGATGTCAATTCTAGCTCGGAAGCCGCAAGCTTGAACGAGAGATGGCGTGCCGATGCCTCGAATATCTCAAGGGCAGTCAAGGACGGGAGATCATAATAGCGGCGAACCAATTAGCACTCCAATAGGATTGGCGATCGCGAACCGCACGACTTTCTATTACGTGTCACCACTGGCCGAGTGTCGGATTGCGGCCGTCGGCCTTAACCCCCGCAAGTTGCGTGCCGATTGGGGCGTTCTGGCAGCATGCATCCACTCACCCGTACCGATGGCCGGCCCTGGTGACGGTTTCGTCAGGTTTCCGACATTCTTGTCCAGCTTAGGACACAAGGTTTGTGGACGGAGATGCGCGGGATCGGGCCGCGATCAGTTTGCCACGAACTGAGCCATCGCCATCTTGCCAGCTGTATCAATCCCTCATAGGCGAACTGGAGGTCCGGTGGATGGGGGCCTTCCAGTGGTAGCAGCCCTCAATCCCCGCCCGAGAACGGGCTCGACTGGAAAACGCCTGCAGAGCGCTGACGCGGTGTTGCGACGACCATTAGAACCCGCCCCACACTAGGCGGTTCAACGTCGCAACAGATCCTTCAACTAAATTTACAGAACCTTTACGACCGCCGACCACTGGCAATGATAGCTTATCTGCAAAGCTTTGAGCCCAACTGAAAGTTTGAGGCCTGTTTAGGCTCAACCGCCGCACAGAACGTAACGGAGACCCCGCCAATGGCAAGCAGAGCGCTCATCCTGGTCGAAGGCGATACGACGGGTACTGGTCTTCTATACGTCCAAGCGGCCCGGCGTCTTGGTCTTCATCCAATTACCCTATCGGCTGATCCATCTCAGTACGACTATGAGGCAATCTGTGTCGATACCGCCAATCTCGACGCGCTGATCCGCGAATGTTCCCATTTAGGGGCTACTTGTGACATTGCTGGCATCACGTCGTCCCTGGAGGATTACTACGCAACCGTTGGCAAGCTTTGCCGGCATTTCGATCTACCGGGACCGAATCCCGAATCGATTGAACGATGCTGCGACAAACCCGCTCAACGTCAGCTCCTCGCGGATGCCGGCGTTCCAGTACCTGCTTTTCGCGTCGCCGCAAATGCGGCGGAGGTGGAAAGCGCTGCCGCGGAATTCGGCCTGCCGGTGGTTCTTAAGCCAGCCGTGGGCGCAGGCAGCAAAGGTGTCCGATTGTGCCGCAACGCAGATGAGGTGGCCGAACATACGACCTATCTGTTGGGCGGGAAGCACAAATGGCGGTCTTCGCCGAGGATATTGGTCGAAGAATTCGCACAAGGCCCCCAGTATAGCATTGAAACCATGGGAAATGAGGTCATTGGGATTGCCGCCGCTGACTTCGGTCCCCCACCGCATTTTGTGCTTCGTCAGTTCACGTTCCCGGAGACGTTTACTGATGAGGAGCATTCGCGTATCGTCGGTATTGCGCTTGGTTGTATGCGAGCTCTCGGCGTTGGCTGGGGGCCCATGAACATCGAATTCCGATGGACGAAGCGTGGCCCCGTCGTCATTGAGGTCAATCCGCGCCTTGGTGGCGTGCCTACTCCTCAACTGGTTCAGCTGGCTTGCGGTGTCGATCTCGTCACCGAGCACATCAAGCTCGTCATCGGCGACGAATGGGATTTGCGAACAAAGCAATCGCAGACTGCGGCCGCGCGGATCCTGGTTCCTGATCGGGATGGCATCCTCGATTGGATCGATGGTGCGCGTAGGGCGGCTGCTATGCCAGGTGTCGTCGAGGTTAAATTGTATGCCAAACCCAACATGCCGATCGTCAGGAACGGCGATTTCCGCGATTGGATCGGATATGTCATCGCAGTTTCACCCAGCCGTGCTGGGACAGAGGCAATACTTCAGCGTGCCGTCGACTCAATCGATTGGTCGATCTCACCATTCCCGGACCTGGCGAACAGGAAGAATTGGCGGCCACCAGCAGGGGGAGTCCCGTAAAGGCGATGGGCGCCGAGCTTGATGTATTGATGGGACGGAAGAAACACAGGCGGGCGGGCGGAGGACGTCCTCTGTTCTCAGCTCGTGGAAAGGTTCGGTCGAGCCCGCATGAAAGCCGTCGTCAAGTGAAATTGAGGTTGGACAAGCTTGCCGACATCCATCTCGAAATATCGATGAGTTGTACCGATGAGGCTGACGACCGAACGTCTAATATTACGTCCCTGGGAGGACAAAGACCGGGGCCCAATGGCAAGAATTTACGGTGATGCGCATGTCAGACGGTTCTCTCCCAAAGTGCTGACGGTCGAGGACGCGAATGTCAGGATTGACCTTGCGATCGAGCGCGCCCGGACCAACGGGTTTCACTATCAGGCGGCGGAGCTGAAATGCAGCGGCGAGCTTGTTGGTCTGATAGGGCTTGGCGTCCTCTCGGAGACGGTGCAGGCGGCAATTCCCAACCATCCGCGCGTCGAAATCGGATGGGTGCTCGCAAAGGAGCATTGGGGCAAAGGACTCGCGCCGGAAGGCGCGCGGGCATGGCTTGACTACGCTTGGTCAATCGGTCTGCCTGAGGTCGCTGCCTGCACGGCGAGGGAGAACGCGCCGAGCCAAAGGGTCATGCAGAAGATCGGCATGATCTACGATCCAACGGGCGACTACAAAAACCGGACATTCGGCGAGGGTCATTGGTTGCGGCCGGGCGTGGTCTATCGGAAACGGAACCCGACACAATGACGCGCAGCATTCCGCTGTCGCGGCGTAAAACACGTGGATCGCCCCTCTGCTCGCACAACCTCCTCGGTGGCACGCCGATTGCTTGGACACGGTGCAGGACCCATTCCCATAGCGGTGTCGCATGCTCCGACCGAGGAGGTCCGGCCCAAGCTCGCTCGCCGCTTGGCCAACCGATACCGGCGGGGCACGCGGCGCCAGACGAGTGTTGTCTTCGGTCGATCAAATCCGAACGAATGAAGATGACAGCGGAGCAAACATCCAAGGAGTAAGCACATGCGAATAGCTATTGTGCGGAATGATGAAAACACGGGTGTGATCAACCGGCTTGGTCAGCCTTGTCCCGAGAAATTCGGCCGCGATGCAGGCAACCGCCTGGCGGCGGCACTGCAAGAGGGCGGGCACGAGACGCTGCTGTGCGAAGGCGATAAAGGGCTGCTTGCTACGCTTGAGCGGTTCATGCCTTCCCAAACCTGCCCCTCGGGAATCGTTTTCAACCTGGCATACGGAATTCAGGGCGAGAGCCGTCTCACCCACGTTCCGGCCATGCTCGAGATGGCTGGCGTACCGTACACCGGATCCGGCCCGCTCGGGCATGGGCTGGCGCTCGACAAGGTTATCACCAAGAGTCTCATCCGCGATCGTGGGATGCCGACGCCGAACTTTCGCGTTATGCGTCGCGGCACGCAGAGTACTGGCGACCTGCAATTCCCATTGGTAGTGAAGCCGCGCCACGAATCCGACAGCTGCGGAGTGCAACTCGTACATGAGCCCGCTCAGTTAAGGCACGCTGTAGAAGTGATCGTCACGCAGTATGCGCAGGATGCGCTCGTGGAAGAGTACATCGAAGGGAGAGAAATCTGCGTCGCGCTGCTGGGAAACGGAGAGCTTGAAGTGTTGCCTCTGGTGGAGCAGGACTTCGGCGATTGCGAAACCCGTCTTGTGACTTGGGAAGCGAAGCACATGGCGGTCGCGCCGCCGCCGAAGATTTGCCCGGCTCAGATCGGAAGCAGCCTTGCGACGGTGCTGCGAGATATTTCGGTTGCGACTTTCCGTGCCTGCCAATGCCGTGATTACGCTCGCATCGACTTCCGGATCGACCGCTCCGGCCAGCCGCTTGTCCTGGAGATCAATACCATGCCGGGGTTTGATACGGGCAACGCTTACACCTTAGCCGCGATGACCGCCGGATACAGCTTCTCAGGCTTGGTCAATCGCATCCTGGATGTCGCTCACGCGCGGTATTTCGGATCCGCATTCCCCTGACATGCAGACATCCCACCAAGCGAGAGGCTTCTTCGCATGTCCGTCGAACGCCGGCACTTACAGTTAGGTATGCAACCAAAACGATAATCGGATGGTAGTCGAATTCAAAGCAGACGGCTACGACTAGGCAGGGAAGCAGAAGTCGGCCCTTGATGGGCCGACGAATTGTGTTTCAAACCCGTCGCCCGCTGCCTACCAAGGCGTTGCGCACTATACGCGCTTCGAAGTCACTGTGAGAGGTTTGTGTCACGACGAGCCCGAAATACTCATCAAGGAGCGCGAGCACGCGCTGCGTGTGGCTCCGGAGCTTCTCTAGCCCATACATCTTCACGACGTATTCGGCTAACAGTTGGAGAGCGCTCTCTTCGTCTTCTCCGTGGAAGACGAATGGGTCTGTGATTCGCTGGACAGTCACGTCATCGAACTGCGCAGCAGCGAACAGATCGAGCACCTCGCCTGCGGTAAAATGAGGATAGTCATGCGGGGTCACGGAATGAGTTGACACCACGTCAGCGAACCAGCGAGCAGTGGGGGAGCCCTCTTCAAAGTCATGAAGAACAAAGATGCCACCGGGCCGGAGAATTCGTGCAGCCGCCCGGACAGCAGTGGCGCGCTCAGCGCGCGGGATGTGGTGCGTGCCGTAAGCCATCAGCACACCATCCACCGATCCATCTTTTATCCAGAACGGATCGGTCGCGCCCTGCCAGGTCGCAAACAGGCCATCTCGGATGCAACGGTCCACCATGAACTGTGAGACGTCAGAGTTGATGAAACTTGGGCAGCGCGCCTCACCCAAGAGTTGGTGCGCTACCTTGTTCACGTAGCCGTCACCGGCGAGAAGATCGCAGAAGATCAGTGATGAACACAGTCCGTCGCGACCATTGGGGTGCATTTTTCCCAGTAGATCCATCACACCCTCCGATCGTGCCAGCAGGGACAGTTGGATGCTGTCGAGGTAATCCGAACCACGCCCTTCCGGGGTGAACTCGTTGCGCGACAGTTTGGCAAGGCAGTCGAATGACTCTCTAGCGATTTTGGGCTCGATAGCCTTGAAGGCCACCGGATTTATTTTTTCCAACTGGGAGAGATGCGAATCTATACTATTGGGAAACATAGCGTTCTCCATGGTGATCAGGTGCCGGCGGGTAGAGCGATAGAACCTGTTCTTGGTTGAGTTTACGGACACCGGCCTTGGAGAGATTGTTGCGGCCGTGGGAGCCTAGAGCACGCCGTATTTCATGGGCGCCTTTGGATCTCATCCTTCGGGCAGATCGTCCAACCAGCAGGCGCCCTCAAGGTGCGGCCGGGAAAAGATCTTTCCGATCTTTTCGGGACTCTTGTTTTGATGATACCGCATGTAGATACGGCCATCGGCTCCAAGGTCGAGGACTTCGATCTTTCCTGTGTGATGGGACATGATGTATTTGAAGGTTTTTTGGATGCCGCTGAGGCGTTGGTTGATGCCGCGAGCAATCTCTATTCCGCGCCGCAGTGAAACCTGAAAATGGGAAGCGCCTTTCACCGGTCTGGCCTGAAAGAGATAGTACGGGCGGATACCCATTTGGTGACATTTGGCGAATGTGGCAGCCAAGATCTCAGGATCATCGTTGACTTTCGCGAGAAGCACGGTTTGGTTCAGGAACTGCACGCCCTGTGCGCGCAAGGAGCGAATCTTGTGCTCCGCCTCAACCGAGATTTCGCCAATGTGGTCGAAGTGCGTGACGATCACAGCGGCTTTACACGCTTCATCGATCCGTTTGAACAAAGCCGGTAACGCGGGATCCTCGAACCGTTTGGGCTGATAGGCTAGTGTTTTTGTACCGAATCGAATCGAATCCAGATGTCGGATTGGCAGCAGATGATCAAGCATCTTGTCGAGCTTGGCCGTGCTGAGTACCAGCGGATCGCCCCCTGTTATCAGCACGTTCGTAATCTCGGGATGGCCGCGAATATATTGGCCAATTTGCGCGAAATCAGCTGCGATTTCATCGGAATCCTTTCCGACAAGGCGTTTGCGAAGGCAATAGCGGCAATATGAGGCGCAACGGTCCGTTGCCATCACCAACCCGGTCTGGGCGTACTTGTGCTGAAACCCGGGAAAGACCGTGTTAACTAGCTCGCCGCTCGTGTCCAGGGTTCCGGGACTTTCGAACTCTTGGAATGAAGGCTCCACGATGTACTTGAGCTGTTCGTAATAACCGCTGTTGGTGATCTGCTCACGATAAGACTTTGTGACATGATAGCGCATGATGCTACTGGCTTGCAGTTCCCCCGCGGTAACGACGCGCGGCCCCTCGATGAAATTCATCACCGTTGTGTCGGGTCGCGGGGCCGAGTTGGCGGGTGGTGCTTGAGGAGGGCAAACGAGAGGCGCCGCAGCGGTCGCCCGCGCCTTCAGCTCTCCATCGCTAAGGCTCTGGTCCTTGTAGACGACCGCGATCGTTTTCGGATCCCGCTCCGTCTGCGCCCCAAGCAGTTCGTGAACCCAGCGTTCCTGAAGACAGGCTTCTTCCGCTGAGTCTGATTCAATCGCAAATCGACGCTCCTCCGCCAACAGAAGCGGTACCGACCAGACTCGCTGCCCGGGACCGGCCGCCATCTGGCTCAGCGCCTGCTGCAAATAGCTCACAAACCGCTTCACCGTGCTCCGCTCAAACAGAGACGTCGGATAGACCAGCCTTCCACAGATCGCGTCGCCAACCTCGGAAAGGTTAAGAACGAGATCATGTTGCGCGACACGATCGCCAACGCCTACATATTCAAGCTCGAGCCCCGGCAGTTCGGCCGGCTCCCCAGGATTGTTTTGCCATGTAAATATAACCTCCGGTTTGTGGGGCGGATCGATGAGTTCCACCGCCTGCTCAAATGGCAGGTCCTGATCATCCTGCGCCCCAGGCGCGACGGCATTCGCCCGTTCTAGCAATGTCTCCAGTGTCGGATCTCCCGACAGATCAATGCGCAACGCCAGGGTCCTGACGAAGCAGCCGATCAGCCCCTCGATCTCGGAGCGGGGGCGGTTGGCGCGAGGTGTGCCGATCACCAGCTCGTTTCGACCCGACAGCCGCGCCAGTACCAGCGCCCAGCCCGCCAGCAGGGTCACGAACAGCGTCGTCCCATGATGCTGGCTCAGTTCCTTGAGCTGTGCACTCAGCCGCTCGTCCAACACGAACTCGACATAACTGCCACTGTAGTCTCGCTGCGCCGGCCGCGGCCGGTCTGTCGGCAGCTCCAGCACTTCTGGCGTGCTGTCCAGCATTCGGAGCCAGTATTCCGACTGCCGCTGCAGGAGTTCCTTTGCCAGCCGACCTCGCTGCCAAATCGCGTAGTCCGCATACTGCACCGGCAATGGCCTCAGCCGATCCGCGCGGCCTTCCCGGGCCGCGGCGTAGAGCTCGCTAAGCTCGCAGACCAGAATCTCCCGCGACCGGCCGTCCGAGACCATGCGGTGCATGATGATCAGCAGTATATGATCGTCCTCCGCCAAGCGCGCCAGTCGTGTACGGATCAGCGGCCCCGCTTCCAGGTCGAACACCGCCTGCCCTTCAAAACGCATGAGCTCCGCGAGGGTCGCCTCCACATCCGCTACCGCCGTCAGATCGTATCGTTTCAGCGGCAGGCCGATGTCCGCCGGTCCAATCCTTTGGAACGGCTCGCCGCCTTCCACCCCGAAGGTGGTGCGCAGCACCTCATGACGCGCCACCAATCCGTTCAAGGCCGATTGCAGGGCCGCCTCGTCCAACTCGCCGCGGAGCCGAAGCCCCACATAGATGAGATCGGCCAAACTGCCGCCCTTCAGATGTGACAGGAGCCAAAGCCGCTGCTGGGGGAATGACAGCGGCACCCGCGACCGACGCGGCAGAGCTTCAATTGCCGCGTTCGCACCCAGTGCAGCGTCTGTCGGATTGATTTGGATTGTTCGAGCAAGCTTCATGTAGACCTCCTCGGTCGGAGAGTGCGTTGCCTACGGTCGTAATCGATCTTCGCCGTGTTTCATGCAATCGGCGTGCCACCGGAAAAGCTGAGCGAGCAAGAGGGGCAAAACCACACGTTTCATGCCGCAACGCGGAGGGCATACACCTCATTGTGTCGGGGTCCGAACAGGAATGTCTTCAACCGGACGGCTGGCACAGAGGTGCCGTCCCGCGACGGGCGGTAGCTCGGCAGCACACTGGTCATCAGCTGTTTCCGGTGTGTGTCGATGCCGGCTCAATACCCCCAGAAGTGCCGTTTGAGTCTTCCCCAGTTTAGCGCTGTCGCGGGTCTTCCGGAGCGCGCTCCGGGAGACCGGCGGCGCGTGATCGTTGATGCTTCTCCTGATGGTCGGGAGAGGGGTTTCGGTGACCAAGATCGGGGAGATGATGATGATACTGGATTTGCATCGGCAGGGCCTGTACGGCGATCGACAGGGAGAGCGGGACCGACCGCAAGACGGTGCGCAAATACATTGCTCGCGGGCTTGAGGCTCCGGCCTATGGACCGCGCAAGCCGCGTCAGGCGGTGATCGATCCCTTCACAGCCTATCTTCGCGAACGCGTCACGCGATATCCCGGGCTCACCGGCAGCCGGTCTTTCCGCGAACTGAAGGACGTCGGCTATAGCGGCGGCTACGTGAGGTGCACGGCGGCTAGACCCGCGAGGCCGAACTTACGGGTCAGTTCAAACGTGGTGAAGCTCTTTGGCACCGGTCTGCCCTCGTCTATTGCTGCGCGATTGTTTCACCCGCGATCGTGGGTCGGCGCTATCCCATGCTCTCAAATGCGACCGCGTGCCAGAGGCCGTCAGCGGTGCTGACCAATCTCAGATGGGAGCATTCCGATCAAGTGCAAACTTCTACAGGATCGGACTGGTGGGACGATCAGGCGATCAGGCGCGGTTCTCAACAAACAAGCAATCGCCCCCGGCGGCGCGGGTGCTGTCGGCGGCGAGCTAGCCGAACCGATATGCTGCTGCCCGTGCTCTGGCTAATCCTCCTAGGTATCTTGTTGGTGGCGAGACCGCATTCTAAACGCGGTTCGGGAGCCAAAGATCTAGCCTTCCAGGCGTTGTTGCAGTTGGTTGTCTAAATTGGCAGTGTGAAAGCGCGCTGACTCTCTTCGCCACGACAAGAGCCCTGAAGCTTTTGATCTCGAAGTGTCGTAGAAACAGCACTGCGTGAAGCACTTGTGCTTATAATGTCGGGTATCGCTCCGCATCTTGATACCGTTAAAAAAAAGTAAATCCTCGCCTGACACACACTTCCGGCCTCGGGTCCCGAATCGTCTTGCGTCGTACTTCAGTCGTTGCAACAGATCGTTCATATAAAATTTACAGAACCTTTGCAACCGCAACTGGTTAACGATGCTACCTTCGCCACAACGTCTGGGGTCAGGCACGGCTAGGAAAGCTGATGCCAACTTATCCTCGGGCCGCCAGCAGCACGCAACGGAGGTAAACGCCAATGGCAAAAAGAGTGCTCATCCTGCTTGACGGCCTCGTTAGGACTAGTCTGCTATACGTCCAAGCGGCCCGGGCGCTTAATCTTCATCCAATTATCCTGTCGTCTGATCCAGATCAGTACGACTATCTTGCGGCGGAAAGCATTGAGGCAATCCGTGTCGATACAGACGATCTCGATGCGCTGATCTCCGAATGTTCTCGGCTCGGTGCGAGCTATGACATTGCTGGCATTACGTGCGCCGGGGATTCGTTCTATGCCACAGTTGGCAAGCTCTGCCGGTATTTCGATCTGCCGGGACCGAACGCCGCATCCATTGAACGATGCTGCGACAAATTCAGTCAACGTCAGCTCCTCGCGGAGGCCGGCGTTTCAATACCTGCTTATCGCTTGGCAACGGACGCGGCGGACGCAAAAAGCTCTGCCGCGGAGATCGGCCTGCCGGTGATTGTTAAGCCAGCGGTAGGCATCGGCAGCAGCGGTGTCCGATTGTGCCGCGATGTCGATGAATTGACCGAACATACGACCCACCTTTTGGGCGGGGGACACATATGGCGGTCTTCGCCGAGGATACTGGTTGAAGAATTCGCACAAGGCCCCCAGTATGGCGCGAACACAATGGGAAATGCGGTCATCGCAATTGGCTCCGCTGAATACGGCCCACCACCGCATTTCGTCTATCGTGAGTGGAACGTTCCGGCCCAGCTGACTGACTACGCGCGTGAGAGTATCGCCGATGTTTCGCTGAGCTGTTTGCGAGCTCTCGGCCTTGGCTGGGGGCCAACGAACATTGAACTCCGCTGGACGAAGCGTGGCCCGGTCGTCATTGAGGTAAATCCGCGCCTTGCAGGTGGGCCCACTACTAGACTAGTTCAGCTGGCTTATGGTGTCGATCTCGCCACCCAGCACATTAAGCTTGCCATCGGTGACGAATGTGATTTGCGTATAAGGCATTCGCACACTGCGGCCGCGCGGTTCCTGGTTGCTGATCGCGATGGCATCCTCCAACGGATCGATGGCGATGGTCGGGCGGCTGCCATTTCAGGTGTCGCCGAGGTCAGAATGTATGCTGAACCCAATACCCCGATCGTCAGGAAAGGTGATGCCCGAGACTGCATCGGACATGTGATCGCCACTTCACCCAGCCATGATCGGACTAAGGCGATACTTCAGCGTGCCATCGACTTAATCGATTGGTCAATCACACCATTTCCGGCCGTGGGCGAACACGAATGATCTGCAACCTGTTCACTATCCTCGACGCCGCATGAGCGACGGCCCAAGGCGCCGCTTCGCCAGCGACATTCCCGGAGACTGGGAGAGCCTGACGCTCGCATCGAGCCGACCAGCCCATATCACCGCGCGATGTAGCGTTCGAACTTATGACGGAAGCCGTTCTCCCGCTGGCGGATGGCGACTTGTCCAGCGATCCACAGGGTACGGCGCAGCCGAGCATTGCCGAATTTGGAAAGGCGGGTCTGGCCGCGATATTGGCCTGACTGTTGTGTCGAGAGGTCCAGCCCGCAGAACTTCAGAAACTGGCGATGATGAGCGAAACGGCGAAGATCGCCGGCTTCGGCAATGATCGTCAGCGCATTGATCGGCCCGATGCCGGGGATCTGGCGTAGGAGCTGATAGTCCTGGCTGTGCCGCAACAGCTCGTCGGCTTGCGCTTCGATCTCATTGCGCTGCCGGATCAGGCCTCGTACCTCGTCAATGACCATCCGGAACATGCGAATGGCAGGCGCATCAAGCGGCAGCAGCAGTCCGATCCATGAGCGCGCCGTCTCGTAAATATCCATCGGAATCTGTGTCTTGCTGACCTTGCGGCCGACGACATCCCAAGCTACCGTCACAAACTCCTCCTTTGTCAGCGCCGTGATGCCTGCTGGCGTCGGAAAGGCATGGAGGAAGGCGAAGAACCGGTCGCTGCGGCTGTTCTCCCGGAAACGATCGATCTCGGGAAAATACAGCGGCAGATAGTGCGTCAGGATGCGGTGCTGGATCTCGGTCTTGGCCCTGGCGATCGCTTCATGGGTCTTCGACAGCTCCTGCACGTCGTTGATGCCGGCGCGCAGCGGATCATGGTAGACTTGTGTTGCCTGGATCCTGAGCATGTGCAGGATCACCTTTGCATCCTTTGGATCGTTCTTGTCCCAGCTGTTGTGCAACGCTTCTCGGCTTCGGGCCAGCGTCAGCGACGACACCAGCCGCACCTCAAAACCCGCTTCAGCCAGGCGCCATTCTATCGGCCGGTGATAGTTCCCGGTCGCCTCAAAGGCGCAGACCACAGGGCGGCCATACGCCTGCAGCACCTCTATCAGATGGTCGTGCTCAGCACGGGTGTTGAGGACCAAAAGACGACGCCGGAGCTTGTGGCCTGGTGCTTCGATCAGAACTTCATTGCGCACCTTGGCAATGTCGATCGCTACCAGCACCGCAGCGGCGGGTGTAGAATCTAAAGTGGTCATGGTCGGTCTCTCCAGAATGGGTTGTGAACATTCACATTCTAGAGAAACTTTGACTGGCCATGGCCGCCTCGACAGCGGTGCGCGCCTGCAGCGAAAAGCTGCGCGCACCGCTCTCCCGGTCGCCGCCGCTCCGTCATTCCGTAGGTGCTACGGTATCCAGTTCACGACGCTCGGCGCCGGCGGTTCGGCCGTGCCATTGATCAATAGGCCATCGCAAACGGCGAACGCTTGTGGGCTCAGTTCCTCCCGCAGTGTCTGCCTGGCGGCGAGCAGGAATGCGGTGATGTCCGCCAGCTCTGGCATACCGTCAGCAAGTTCCCGTACCCGGACCTCAAATCCCACCTTACCGGTGATGCCCACCTTGAGGCCGAAGTTACGCAGCAAGCCGCGGATGTCGTTCTCGATCGCGATGGCCTTCTCCTGCAGCAGCTTTCGAGCGGTGAGCAGGGCTCGGCGCTGCTGGCTCGTTACTGTCTTGACGTGCACTGGCCGGAACAGGTTGACCCGCATCATCTGGGCGATGCCGCGCGCATCGTTGCGGTCGGTCTTGTTCACCTGCGCCTTGAGGAACGCCTTCGTGTGGCGGGTCTCGATGCAGACTACGGGCAAGCCTGCTTCGGCCAGCTTCCAGCCCGATTCGGACCAGTTGCCATGCGGAGGCCTGGAGCGCCCGAGCAAGGTCTTCCGGGTGGCTGGGCACCTTCAGCTCCCGGCAGATCGAACCCGTTTCGTCCACGATGCAGATCGAAGTCTCTTTGAGAGAGACGTCCAGTCCAGCGTAATGCTTCATGCAGCCTTCCTTTCCTGATGCTTGTGAGGCGATACTCTCACGCTATCATCAGCTCGAAACGCTGCATCCCTAACCATTGCCGTCGCAGACAGGGCTCAAGCCGAATACCCATCAAAACATCAAGCCTTGCCGAGCGACGACTTGGCCGAGACCTCATCGATCAGCATCTTCAGCCGCTCCTCAGTGCCGCCATGAGCGGAGCGCTCCCGGCCTTGCGCACCGACAGGTGCTGCTCGGCGCCCATGCCGCGGATGCATTCCTCGATCCGGTAGATCTCGGCAATAGCGGCGACCTCCGCCAGCCCCTCGCCCGAGCCCGTCGTCTTGACCACCTCGACAAACTTGCGCCGAGCATGGGCCAGACAAAAAGGCAAGCTGCAAAGGTGCGACATTGCTCTTGCGCCGGCGGCCTCACCACTAGGCGGCCCGTCCGACCCAGCCGCCAAGCCTGCCACGGATACCGTAACCCGAGAAGATCTTCGACTGACGATGGAGAGGAAGATGCCAGGGCCGCGCTTGGCGCGGAAGACAAAGACGTCACCGCAGTAGGGATCGGCTGCAGAGCCGAGGCGACAAAGGCAACGAGGCCCATTGATGCCCCGGCGAAAGTCGACCGGCTGCGTCGCCACCACGACCTTCACGTCGCCGCTAAGCGCAATCACCGCCGCACACGCAAGGCATCCACGATGGCGGCCGCCAGGGTCGGATCGACCGAGCCGTCAAGACGAGGCGGCTGGCCTCGCGACTACAGCCCATTACCGCGAACCGCCGCCAACAAGATGTGCGCCTCGTCGAATCCCTCTCTTGCCGATTCCGGCGCCCACCCTGTCGCCGCCCGCCGAGCCTCAGTACTTCTGAAGTACTTCTGAGCAGGCGCGTTGGCAGGCTCGGGGCCGCAACCAGCGAGACCTATCGTGCCCAGCAGAATGCGTCGATTTTCGACCGCCCAGTTTCGCGTCTTGGCCGCGATTGAACCATGCCGGATCGCCGCGCTCGGCGCGCATGTCGAGCCGTGCAACCACTGCGGCCAAAGCGGCAATGCGTCAACAGCTGGCGCGTCCATTGCCCCGCTGCCAATCGCTGGCCCCCGCGCAAAGGATGGAGGATAGTCGCGCTGAACGTCAGCTGCCTGCGATATTGCTCTAATCTGCGCCGCGTTTGGACCTAGTTTTTCCGGAATTCGGAAATGACCTTTGGCAGCACGATGGACGCGACCGAACAAAGGGCCGCTAGGCTCACCACCCCGTTTAGTCCGCTATGGTAAAGCTGAAACCATGACGCGCGCTGCCGAATTCCTCAAGAACACGGCGCGCATTCATCAATAGCTATTCGCCGGACGACGTAAGGACCACTCTTCTAGTGCGCTCGAACAGGCGGGTGCCCAGTTCCTCCCCAACCTCGACAATTGTTCGGCTTAAAGCCGATTGCGCGATGTTCAGGGAGCGCGCCGCAGCGATATATCCGCCGCGCCCGGCGGTCACGACGAACGCCCGGAAAATGGTGAATGTTGCTCTCTCGCTATTAATCTATGCCCAAAAATTATTAGACGTGCAATGATTTTTGAGGAACCTTGCGAGAACAGCCTCTCAAGAGAATAGACGAAGTCGTTACGAAGCAAGAAGGCCAAGCGTTTCACATTATCTTCAGGAGAACTGCATGAGCTTCTCTCGTCACGAAACGTCAGATTCTATCCTCCACTTTGATCTCGTTCGCGGTGCTGCGGGGCTGTATAAGGTTGGCCCGCTGCTGTCGGCGTACGTGACCATGCGCGATGGGGTGAGGCTTGCTTTGGATGTCGTTCGCCCAGCGGACGAGTGCGTCAACACGAAGCGCGACACCATGCTGGTGATGACGCGCTACTGGCGCGGCATCAACGGAGAATCGTCCAACAAGTTCGCTGACCTGTTTGTACCACATGGGTTTGCTGTGGTCGTTGGAGATGTCCGGGGCACCGGCGCCTCTTTCGGCGAGTGGCGACATCACACTTCGCGCACCGAAACGGAGGATTTCAGCGAAGTGCTCGACTGGATCGTTGCGCAGCCCTGGTCCACGGGCCGTGTGGTCGGGTACGGCATGTCCTATACCGCCGACACTGCGCTGTGGATGCCTGAGCGAAATCATCCGGCGCTGAAGGGCATCATCCCGCGGTTTGCCGACTACGATCTCTATGAAGATTGCTATTTCCCGGGTGGGATTTGTTTTAGCCGCTTGGCGCAAGGCTCGTGCACCAGGCAAAAAGAGCTGAATCGCAATGTGAAATTCAACTCGAAAGAAGGCGTGCGCCAGCCCTCGCCGGGCGTTCGTCCGGTTGGAGCGGACGGCGAGGCAGACCTCGAGGTGGCCCTGCTCGATCACGAGCCGGTGCCTTCCTGCTGGGAGGGTTTCCAGCAGGTGACGTTCAAAGACGACCGTCCCGCCACTTGGGGCGGAGTGTCCATGCTCGACTGGAGTCCTCAGGAGGCAGCAGACCGGGTCTCTCGCTCGGGCGTGCCGATCCAAAACTGGGCGGGCTGGTTCGACGCTGGCACAGCGCAGGGAGCTATCCGGTGCTTCGTGAGACTCTCAAACCCGATGAACGTGATCATCGGTCCTTGGAACCATGGCGGCGACTATCCTTACGATCCCCTCCGCGCCCCCGGTGAGATGATCCTTCCAACGCCGGCGACCCAGGAGGCAAATGACATCCGCTTCGCGGACTTGTGCGTCAACGGCCAGGCTGCCCGCGAGCAAGGGAAGGTCCTGCATTATTACACGCTCGGGGAAGGCGCGTGGAAGTCGACCAGCTCTTGGCCGGTCCCGGCCACCCGCCGACGGTGGTACATAGCGAGTAGTTTCCGCCTGAACACATCGCCCGACGAGGCGGGCTTGGACTCACTCCAAGTCGACCCGACGGCCGTTGACGTCGACACGACCCGGTGGGAAACCCAGATGAGCGGCGGACTGAAGGTCGATTATGGAGATCGGCGACAGTTCGATGCCTCTCGCCTCGCCTACACGAGCGAGCCGTTGACGCGTGACATCGAGATCACCGGACATCCTATCATCCATCTGAAGATAACTTCGACTCGCGAGGACGGTAGCTTCTTCGTCTACCTCGAAGCCGTAAAGCCGGACGGGATCTGCTGTTATCTCACGGAAGGTCAGATGCGCGCCCTACACCGGAAGGTGTGGACCGAGTCACCTTTCAGCGTCCTTGGACCGCAGCATAGCTATTTGAAACGCGATGCCGAACCGCTCACGCCGGGCGAGCCCGCCATCCTTGAGTTCACGATGCATCCGATCTCCGTTCGGCTGCCAGCGGGTTACCGCCTGAGGGTATGTCTCGCCGGCAGTGAGAAGGTGTTTGCCAATGTGCCCGCCGACGGGGCGCCGCCCTTCCTGAAGTTTCATCGTGGCCCAGACGGTTGTCACATAGATCTTCCGATCATCGAACCCTGAGCAAAGAAGCCCATCCGGATCAGCAAAAATTGGCGGCGCGACCTGAGCCTCCGGTCAAAACGAAGGAGTGGAACATGACAATCTCTCGGCGCGATCTATTTAAGATAAGCATGGCCGCAGGAACGGCTTTTTCGATTCCGTCGGTTCTTCGGGCCCAGACATCGTCAGCCGACGCTCGGACGGTCCGCATGGCAATGGGAGATCTCCGCATCTTCGATCCGCTCTTATCGACAGAAAACATGACCTACCAGCACGCCCTAGCGATTTACGACACGCTGTTCGCGCTCGACTCCGAACATACGCCGCAGCCGCAGATGGTAGGGAAATGGGGCGTTTCCGACGACCAGAAGACCTATACGTTCGAACTCCGTGACGGCTTGGGCTGGCACGACGGCACACCCGTTACTGCGGGGGACTGCGTGGCCTCGATCCGTCGGTGGACCCAAGTGGATTCCGCCGGGCAGCGGCTTATGGAGCGAACCAAGGATATCTCGAAGAAAGACGACAGGACATTCGCGATCGCACTGAACGAGCCGCTGGGGATTCTTACGGAGCTGCTGGGGTCATTGGCCGGGTATTATCTACCTATTATGCGCGAGAACGATGCAGACCGCCCTCCAACCGAGCAGGTGACGGCGAACATCGGATCGGGGCCGCTCAAATTCAATCATGCTCTTTACAAGCCCGGCGCAAGCTCCACTTATGACCGCAACGAAAAATACGTGCCACGCAGCGAACCAGCCAGTGGATACGCCGGTGGCAAAGTCGTAAATGTCGACCGTATGATCTTTGAGACTATCACCGATCCGCAGACCGCTTTGGCAGCTTTGCAGGCCGGCGAGGTTGATTTCCTCTCCGGACCCTCTCCCGATCTTTACCCTGTGATTGAGAATGATCCAAATCTTGAACTCCAGGTTTTAAATAGAGCCGGTAACGCCTATTTTGTTCGCATGAACTTCCTACAGCCGCCGTTTGACAATGTGAAGGCGCGCCAGGCAATGCTTCACTTGATCGATCAGGACGCTTTTCTGCAGATTATATCTACCGACCAGAAATACCGCCGCAATATTACTTCAATGTTTGGAAACAACACCTCGTACTCGAATGACGAAAATACGGAATGGTTTAAGAAAGGAGGCGACCCGGAAAAGGCAAAGCAGCTATTCGCGGAGGCGGGATACGCCGGCGCGAAAGTCGTCATTCTGCAGCCCACGGATTGGGCGACGGGTAGCAATGCCTCGCAGCTTCTGGCGGCTTCGCTGCGCAAGATCGGCGTTAATGCCGATCTTGCGCCAATGTCGTTCTCCGAACTTGCCACGCGTCGGGCGAACAAGGGACCCATCGAAAATGGCGGCTGGAACATCTTCATCTCCTACTGGCCCGATTTCGCCCTCGGTAATCCAATCGCGGCAGCTCCCCTAGGCGCGAATGGCGAAAGAGCCTGGTACGGGTGGCCGCAAAACGACGAATATGAGGCTCTTCGGGCCAAATGGGCAAATGTCGACACGCTCGAAGAACGCAAGGCGCTGGCCCGCAAGTTACAACACGTTTGGTGGGATTTCGTCGGAATGGTTTTGCTGGGTCAAATTGTCTCGCCAATCGCGCACCGCAAGGCGCTCACAGACCTACTCGAGACGCATGTCCAATACCTTCCGATGTGGAACATGCGAAAAGTCTGAGCAATGGCTGCCTACATCCTTCGCAGGCTCGTCTCGACCATCGCCGTGATGGCGATGGTCGGTATCTTTATCTTTCTGCTTCTGAGGCTGGCACCCGGCGATCCAGCGGCCCTCATCGCCGGCGAAATGGCCCGCGAAGAAACGATAGCCAGCATCCGGGAGCAGCTAGGACTCAATGAGCCGGTCCCTGTTCAGTTTGGAAATTGGTCCCTGCGCATCCTCGGCGGCGACTTCGGGAAATCAATTTTTTCTCAGCGCCCCGTTCTTGAGCTAATCTCGCAGCGGCTGGAACCGACCATTTCCCTGTCGATCCTGACGATGATCGTTTCGGTGACGATGGGGGTCTCCTTCGGCATCCTTGCCGCGTGGCGAGCTGGGCGTCTTATTGATCGCACCCTGACGGTATTCGCGACACTTGGTTTTTCCGTCCCGGTGTTTGTCGTCGGCTTCTTTCTCGTATACCTATTCGCGATCAGAACACATTGGCTGCCGGTCCAAGGATACAAGCCTATCGACCATGGCTTTAGGCCATGGTTTGTGCACCTGATCCTGCCGACGGTGACTTTGAGCATTCCCTACACTGCCTTCATCGCCCGGATCGCGCGGGCGAGCATGCTCGAAGTTCTGTCGGAAGACTATATGCGAACAGCCGCAGCCAAGGGCGCATCGCCGTATGCCATGCTTTTCCACCACGCTCTGAAGAATGCGGGGGTCCCGATCCTCACCGTGATCGGCCTAAGTTTCGCAGGTCTAATTGGCGGTGTCGTCATCACAGAAACGGTGTTCAACATACCTGGTGTCGGTCGTCTGGTGGTCGATGCGATCAACAACCGCGACTATCCCATCATTCAAGGTGTGCTCATCCTGGTTTCAGGTCTGTACGTCTTAATTAATCTCTCAGTTGATCTTTCCTACACTCTGGTCGACCCCCGCATCCGGTACTGATTTATGACGCTCCTCTCCGCACCAATTGAATACCTGCCGACGGGCCGCCTGCGAGTAGCTGACCTTCCCCGTCTGGCAAGGCGGCATCCGTTGGTCGTGATAGGCGGCGGCCTGTTGGCGCTATTGATCATTCTGGCGCTCGGTGGCCCCCTTTACGCCGGCGATCCGTTGAACATGGATCCCTTCAAGCGCCTTCAGCCACCATCCGCCGAGATATGGTTCGGGACAGACAATTTGGGTCGCGACGTCTTTGCACGAACAGTGTTTGGCGCCCGGATCTCACTCATGGTCGGATTGACGTCGGCAGCAGGCGCGGCTGTGGGCGGGCTTCTGATCGGTGTCATCGCCGGTTATGTGCGCAGCTTTGATAACGTCATCATGCGGTTAATGGACGGCCTGATGTCGATCCCAACGATTCTGCTGGCCATCGCTCTTATTTCTCTGACAGGCCCCGGAATCGGCATTCTCATCGTCGCCGTCACCATCCCCCAGCTGCCGAGCGTCGCGCGGCTTGTTCGTTCGGCGGTTCTGAGCGTTCGGGAGCGTGCTTATGTGGAGGCCGCGGTCTGTGGCGGTGCGCGCCTGCCGAAAGTTTTGTGGCGGCATATCCTGCCGAGCACCATTCCGCCGCTTATGGTGCAGAGCGCTATAGTCTGCGCGGATGCGATCCTGACAGAGGCTGGCCTGAGCTTCCTCGGCGTGGGCGTGCCGCCCGAGATTCCGAGCTGGGGGAACATGATCGCGAGCTCTCGACTGTATCTCGCTATCGCCCCGTCGACAATTTTCGCCCCCGGCATCTGCCTTGCCGTCACGGTCCTTGCCGTCAACCTGCTCGGGGATGGCCTGCGCGACATGTTCGATCCCCGCACGAAGCGGAGGCGCTGACATGCTCATGCGAGAATCCGCTGTCGATGACATGCTTCTCGAGGTGCGAGATCTTGAGACACACTTTTACGGCGAAGAAAGTACCACGCGAGCCCTAAGTGGCATCAGTTTTCACGTAAACAAAGGCGAAACGCTGGGCGTCGTCGGCGAATCGGGATGCGGAAAGAGCGTCACCGCTCTCTCCATTCTTCGCCTGCTGCCGAAGATGACCGCCAGGACGGTTGGCGGCGAGATCCGCTTCCACGGACGCGACCTCCTTGATCTGTCCGATGGCCAGATGCGAAAGATCCGCGGCCACCAGATCGCCATGATCTTCCAGGAGCCGATGACGAGCCTGAACCCGGTCTATACGGTCGGCCGCCAGATCGCCGAGGCAGTGCAGATCCACACAAAAACGTCCCGCTCGGTGGCCAGGGCAAAGGCCGAAGAGATGCTCCGACTCGTCCGCATCGCGGATCCGGAGCGTCGCGTCAACAACTATCCGCACGAAATGTCAGGCGGCATGCGCCAACGTGCCATGATCGCCATGGCTCTTGCCTGCTCGCCGGAACTCTTGATCGCCGACGAGCCGACGACCGCGCTTGACGTCACGATCCAGGCGCAGATCCTGAGGCTCATCGTGGATCTGAAGGAGCGCACGGGAACGGCCGTCATGTTCATCACGCATGATCTTGGCGTCGTGGCCGAGACATGCCAGCGCGTGATTGTCATGTACGCCGGCCGGATCGTTGAGCAGGCGCCCGTAATCGATCTATTCGCGCGCCCCACGCATCCCTACACTCAGGGCCTCATGCGATCGGTGCCTGATCCGCGCCGCGGCCGACAGCGGCGCCTTCCAGAAATTCCCGGCATTGTCCCAAGTCTTCGCGAGCCTATTGTGGGCTGCAGTTTTGCGCCTCGCTGCCCGTTCGCTATAGACATTTGCCGCGAAAAGACACCCGACCTGCGTGAGATCGCGTCGAGCCACGTCGCGGCTTGCTGGCGCGCCGAAGAGGTGATGGGCGCATGAACGGTCCTCTGCTGAAAGTCGAGAATCTGACCAAGCACTATCCGCTTGGATCGGGCCTATTCAAGAAAACCATTCCGGTGATCCGGGCGGTGGAGGACGTTTCCTTCAGCGTCGAGGCTGGCGAGACGCTCTGCATCGTCGGCGAATCCGGCTGCGGCAAGTCCACCGTCGCGCGGCTCTTGATGCGGCTCGTCGAACCGACGGGCGGGCGCGTGCTGATCGAGGGAACTGACATTGCGGACTTCAAGAAGGACGCGCTTCACGCGTGGCGCCGTCGGATGCAGATGGTGTTTCAGGACCCTTACTCGTCGCTGAACCCACGCCTCACAGCCGGGCAAATCATCACCGAACCCGTCGAGAACTTTGAGCGTCTCAGCCGGAAGAAGCGCCAGGCACTCTCTGCGGACCTTCTCCGAAAAGTCGGAATGTCGCCCGAAATGATGCACAGGCTCCCTTCAGAATTGTCGGGCGGCCAGCGCCAGCGGCTCGGCATTGCACGCGCCTTGTCGCTCACCCCCTCGCTCATCATCGCCGACGAGGCGGTGTCAGCCCTCGACGTCTCCGTGCAGGCGCAGATCTTAAATCTGCTTCTGGATCTCCAGCAGCAGATGGGCATCGCCTTCGTCTTCATCTCGCATGACCTCGGCGTCGTGGAGCATATCGCGCATCGCGTGGCGGTCATGTACCTAGGGCGGATCGTGGAGCTCGCCCCGAGCGAGGCGCTCTTCGCCAACCCGGTCCATCCCTATGCCGAGGCGCTGATCGCGGCAGCCCCGGTGCCGGATCCGACACGAGCTCGGCTGGAGGTGCCCGTCGAGGGCGAGGTGCCAAGCCCGATCAATCCGCCGAGCGGGTGCGCGTTCCACCCGCGCTGCCCGCTCGCGGTCGAGCGCTGCCGCATCGACCTGCCGCCTTTGGTGCCAATGGCGGATGGGCGTGAGGTGGCCTGTCATGTACGCGCTCCCGCCACCGACGTCCTGACACCGCAGGCTGCGACGGCCAATTCTTAGCTCTCTGCCATGTCCTCTGAACCAACGATAGCGATCAACGCACCGTTTGGCGCTGGGCCATGCACGGCGCTTCGGGCGCGAACTCCAAAGCGTGTCGCGATTAATTGGCCTCATATCCGGCAGCTTTGAAGAAGTTCCAGCATTCGGCTGGCTCGAACAGGTGGCAGATATCGCCGAGAGCCTGGCAGAGTGTATCGAAGGTTCTGGCCGCCTTCTTTCGTAGCCGTGCCTTGAGTTTTGAGTAGGCCATCTCGATTGATGGTGTGGATGGCTCCTGCTCCCGGCGTCGCATTGCGCCATAGTTGGGATGTTGTCGTCCCGAGCAAAGGAGCCATCCATGTCAGAACTTGCCACAGTTGGCATCGACCTCGCAAAGAGTGTCTTCCAGATCCATGGTGTCGATGGGAACGGTCGGGTTCTCGTACGCCGTCAGCTTCGCCGCAGCCAGTTGCTGGTGTTTTTCCAGAAGCGTCCACGATGCCTGATCGGCATGGAGGCTTGCGCAGGTTCTCACGATTGGGGGCGCAGGCTTCTGGAGATGGGGCACGACGTCCGGCTGATGCCGCCCTCCTATGTGAAGCCTTACGTGAAGCGCGGGAAGACGGATGCTGCGGATGCGGCCGCCATCTGTGAAGCCGTGACACGCCCCTCCATGCGGTTTGTCGCCATCAAGAGCGAAGCCTGCTCGTCGGTTCTGGTTCTTCACCGCACGCGAGACTTTCTGGTTCGCCAGCGCACGCAGATCGGCAACGCGATCCGGGCCCACATGACGGAGTTCGGCGTCATCGCGGCGAAGGGCGCGCAGAACGTCAATCGACTGAAGGATCAACTGGATCAACTGCCGGAAGTAGCTCGAATGCCTGTGAGTTTGCTCTTCGATCAGTTGGCCGAGACGGACAAGCGGATCGAGCGGCTGACCGACGAGCTCGAAGAGACCTACGCGCAAAGCGAGACAAGCCAGCGTCTAGCCACAATCCCAGGTGTGGGGATGCTGTCGGCGACGATCATCGCGGCGACGACGCCGGATGTCGACAATTTCGGCAGCGCAAGGGACTATGCCGCCTGGCTCGGCCTCACTCCCAAGCCGCACTCCACCGGAGGCAAGCAGAGGGTGGGCCGGATCTCGAAGATGGGCAATCGTTATATCCGACGCTTGCTGTATCTGGGCGCCATGGCGCAGATCATGCTCAGATGCAGACTCAAGCGCGAGCCGAGCTCGGACTGGCTATCGGGCATGCTGATGCGAAAGAAGACGAAGATCGTCGCCGTCGCTTTGGCGCATCGCATGGCACGAACAATATTCGCCGTCCTGAGGGACGGATCGCGTTACGAGCCGCAGTCAGCCTGACAGGCTCTCGGAATGGTCAGGGCAAAGTGAGGTGATGGCGAACAAACGGAGACGAAGAACCAGGACACCCCGATTAATCCGAAGCGCCTCGAGCGCGCTCGATTGAGTGGGACCTGTTCTCCAAGCGGATATTCATCAGGGCGCGCAGCGATCCCGTTGCACATTCAGACGCCGTATACATGGCCGCAACCGACCTGTTCACCAAACCCGATCCGATACCCTTGACCCGCAGGAGCCATCAATACACGGATTGAGATCTGGTGAGTATGGCGGCAGGAACAGGAGCCAGGCGCCCCTTTGGCGAACCAGTTGTGCGGCACGCTCGTTCCTGTGGAAGCCGACATCGTCAAGAATGACGACATCGCCGGGCGACAGTTCGGGAGCGAGCTGAGTTTCGACGTAGCGTTCGAAGATGGCGGCATTCATCGGGTGCGTTGACGATCCACGGCGCGACAAGATCGTGGCATCGCAGCCCGGCGATGAAGGTCTGCGTCTGCCATTTGCCGAATGGCGCATGCGTCCTGAAGCGTTCGCCCTTCGGCGCCCAGCCGGTGCGTTTGGTCAGCTTGGTGTTGGTCGACGGGTGAGTAGGCCGGAGGGATTTCACCTGCCGGCCTCTCGCAGAACGGTGCGTGAACCTCTCGATTCACACCGCTCCCATCAGGCAAACGTATTCGTTCCGAACGCCTTCCAGTGCACAAACAGTCCTGGATTTTCCCGCGCCAGCTTTCTCACGAAGAGGCTGGCACGCGTCTTATGGGACTGAAAGCGCTTGAACTTACGCATGATCCACGCCCTGAGCTTCCGGTTGACGTAATCAGCCAGAGTGGACAGGGCCGAACGGCTGTAACGACCGTAATAGGCTATCCATCCCCGGAGGAGTGGATTGAGCTGTTGGGCGATTTCAGCCAGCGTCCCCGGCGTCTGCCGCGGGATGTTCAAGCTTTTGATCGTGGCTCGCATCGACTTCAGCGCCGTTGGGCTGGCCGCAGGCGTGTAGCCACAGAAGAAGGCGTTGGTGCACGGATAGTTTATTGGTGTGGGTTTAGGCAAGCGGTAACCGCAATAGCCTTTGTAGCGTAGCCATGCCTTTCAAACACAATACCAGCCGCCGCCATCGTATTGAGAAGATGAAGTTCAGGGTGACGAACTGGCCAGAATATGAGGCAGGACTTCGTCATCGCGGCAGTTTGACCCTGTGGGTGTCGATGCCGGAAGCCCTGTCCAGGTGGCAAGCGCCAAGACGCAAGACACGTGGCGACCAGCACCGCTATTCTGATCTGGCGATCGAGACCACCTTGACGCTGGGCCTTGTGTTTGGCCTGCGGCTGCGCCAGGCAGAAGGCTTGCTGGAATCGGTGCTGAAACTGATGGGGCTGGCGCTCGCTGTCCCCGATCATACCACCCTGAGCCGTCGGGCGCGGACATGGCAATCGCCCAACAAACGGCATGATCGCCAGGTTCCGCCGGAGGGACCAGTGCATGTTCTTGTCGACAGCACCGGCCTGCAGGTCTACGGCGCGGGTCAGTGGCTGGAGGAGAAGCACGGCGCCAGATCCCGTCGCAGTTGGCGCAAGCTGCATCTGGCACTGGATGCCGACAGCGGCGAGATCATTGCCCATACCCTGACTGATCAGGACACTGGCGATGTCTCTCAAGTTGAGCCACTACTCGACCAGATTGGCGGTCCGATCGGACAGTTTACTGCTGACGGCGCCTATGACGGAAAACGGACTTACGACGCAGTCATCGATCATAGCGCTGCCGCCGCAATCGTCATTCCGCCTCGCGTCAACGCGGTCGAACCATTCGACGATAGACCTGCCGGCCAAAGGGACCAGCATATCGCCGCAATCGGCAGAGACGGCCGGATGAAATGGCAGGTCTCCAACGGTTATGGCAAACGCTCGCTGGTCGAGACCGCCATAGGGCGATACAAGTCCACCATCGGGCGGCGTTTGCGGGCACGGTCGCTTCCCGTTCAGAAGACCGAAGTCGCCATCGGCTGCGCCGTCCTCAACCGCATGCTTGCCTGCGCACGCCCGAAATCCGCCCGCCGCAAGGCGGCCACGGCATAGTCTGCCGCTTCAAAGATCGACGTCCGCTCAAGTCCGGACCCATGCACCAACGCCGTTGCCAATGCCTTCAGTCACAATGGCCGGCGAAACACCAGGTGCGGCTCTTTTGTAGCCAGACATTACCCCACATGGGCCGCCGCCTAGCGACGCTCTCCATCAGCCCAAACAAGCTTACCCCTCCGTACGAAAAAATGCGCGCCGCAACCCTGTGTCTCCCAGATCGAGGGCGAAACGGTCGGACGATTCAGCCAGTCAACGCTCAGCGTCCATCGCTGTCGCGCCTGCGCGGTCTGCAGCTGGATGTGTTCGCCGCAATGGGGACACGTTAGGTGTGCCCATTTCGGATACCCGTCGCGAACCTCGTGATAGAGCACCCTTGGCGCCAATGTTGCGGGCGCTTCCGGCACTTCGCATGCCAGAAAATAGGGGCGCCGCAAAACGCGGTGTGCGCCAAGCCATTCGACCCACGAGAGAGGCAACCGGAGCTTCATCACAACACCAGATCGAGCAATGGTACCATGTCGCCGCGACCATCATAATGCCGGCGGCCGCAGAGCTTGCATTCCGACCTGGACTTGCCTTGTGGCAGCGTGTCCGCATCCTTCATATATTTGCAAGAGCGCACGTGCTCCGAAGCCCGCTCGTCGGGACCGCGAAATCCATTCAGGCGATAAAAGAGTTCGTTGACAGCCATCGCGGCGACCTCTGTCGTGAACGTCACCACCACCGGATTGGGATCGGGATTGTTCGGCACATAGCCTGCTCGACGACGTGCCTCCAGAAGTTCGGCATCCTGCCGCAGACTATCCAGGAACATCTCCTCCTCATTGATAAGGCCGCGGCACGTTTGACACGGGTAGCCCGGTTGAACCACAGTTACGCGTCGAAGGTGTCATACCCACCCTGGTCGTTTGGTTCGATCAAGAGGCCGAGATCGATCACAGGAACGTAATAGAAATGGGCAAGCCGGTTGAGCACCTCACGGCCGAGATGATCGTCGGTGCAGCCGAACACCACGTCGCAAGCGCGCAAGACAGCCAGAGCCTCGGATTGCGTGTTGTAGTGTCGGATGCGCACAATGCTGGTGGGAAGTCCCAGTTCAGCGATTCCTTCTCCGACTACATCAACCTTCGGGCGTTTCAGATTGGCATCGAAGCGCGTCGCAAAATGCAAGCGGCCAAGGTTCGTGTCTTCAATATGGTCAGGATCGATTAAGGCAAGATGCCGCACACCGATCCGCGATACAAGCGCCGCCACAGCAGAGCCAGTGCCACCAAGACCAACGATCCCAACTTTGAGCTCGGCAAGTTGACGTGACGTCTCGACGCCGAAGGCACGGCGCTGGCGATCCAGTTCCGGAGTATTCGAATCGGCGGTCGCCGCTTTGAATTCCCAACGCTCTCCAATCACCACGATATCGGAAAAAATAGTAGGCCGAAGTTCTGGTCCAAAGACACGCGCGACAAAGGATCCATCGCCCTACAGCCTGCGCATGCTTGAAGACCATCGTAGGCAGCTACGCAATCTACTGCTTGCCGATGAAAATGAGGCGGCTGCGCTTGCACTGTGCGGCCGCTCACGGGTCCAGAATCCCTGGACGGGCGAGGTGTATGAACGCTTCATCATCAGAGAGGTGGTGGCCGTCCCACCCGAGGCATACCACGAGCGCCAGCCAGATGGATTCACGTGGTCGACCACGCTGCCACGTGGGTGCGAGTGAAATACTGCCACCGCGAGATCCTTGCCCTCTGCACGTTTCAGCAAATTGAAGAACGGCGGCGCTTACGACCTGGAGGCGGCGCCTTCTCTTCGAGATGCACCGACTGATTTTCGCCGATCTCGGGATCTTCACCGGGGCCCGGGACGATCTGGTTCACCACCCAGTCCTGCGGGCTACCCGCCAGTTGCTTGATCTGCGCACCGGTAATGGTTTCCGTCGCCCACTTGTATTCGCTGCGATTGACGATCAGGTCGAACGTGTGACCCTGGCTCCCGCCCGGTGCGGGATTGCCGCCGTTGCCCTGATTACCCCCTCCGGGGCCGTGCTCCTGCTCGCTCATCTGATTCTCCTTGGTTTGGCTTAGCCTTTCGGCGGGCTCGGATCGCCGCCGTGGCTGTCACTGCTGGCGATTCGGCCATCGCGATTATGGATGCGCAGTTCGGTATGCTGATTGCGACTGATCTCGCGACCAGCTTCGATCGCCGCCCGCTTGGTATCGTAATGGCCGCTGGCCCTTTCGCCACCGCCGCGCTTGACGTCCCAGCCGCCGGAGGTATTGGGAACGACGTGATGAGTGTCTGGACTTCTATGGGCCATTGGCATACGCTCCTGTGGTGCGCTTTCGTTCGGCATATCGAACATAGAAAGCGTTCGGTTGTCAAGTACGCCATCGTGCGGTATACATCGAACAACGCAAGCCCTTCAAAACACTAGGAGAATCCACAAGGCATGCCGACGACGCTCCGCGAGAAGCTCAAACAATTGCGAACCGCCAAGGGGTACTCCCTAGACGAACTCGCCCGACTTTCTGGCGCTAGCAAGAGTTACCTATGGGAGCTCGAGAATCGCGATGAGCGGAAGCCCTCCGCCGAAAAACTGGTGGACATAGCTCGCGTTCTCGGGGTCACGACCGACTATTTGACCGATGACAACGCCGAGTTTGACGATGCTCAAGTCAAGGAAGCTTTTTTCCGCAAATTCAATCGCTTAGACGAAGACACCAAGGGCAGGATCATGGACATGATCGACACGTGGAGCAAAAAGAAGTGAGGATGCCGACCACATGGAGCGGATGGGCTTCCCGTGTATCGGCATACGTCAAGCAGGGAAAAGAACTGCTCGGACAGCCGAGGTTTCCCATCCGCATTGCGGAGATCGCGCTGGACTATTCGCGAAACGTCTTTCCAGACGATTCGATCACCCTGGTCCAAGGCCGCGACTTCCACGGAAAGTACGAAGGTGCCCTCGTGCCCAACGGCACTATCTTGCCCACCGCCACCTGAGCGGACAACCGTTCTATTGCTCGCGACGGGACATGTGGAGCCGGGATTCGGCTTATGGGCAGATGGAGGTAGAGGCGAACGCCTTTGCCACCTTCGTGCTCATGCCGCCGGACGATTTCCGCGTGCAAACTGCGGAATTTCGGCGCCCGACGCTCGCACAGTTCGAGCCGATTCGGCAGAGGTATGAAGTATCTTTGACAGCTGCCGTACTCAATTGGCTGAAGGATACCAAGCAACGCGCTATGCTGGTGGTCAGCCGGGATGGATTCATCGACTGGTCGTGGGGCAGCGAGCCGCTGTTCAAATCCCGCGTTTTCTTCAAGGCCCGGCAGGTGACGACGCCGATCCCAGCGACGTCGCTTGCGGCGCTCGGTCCAGGGAGCGGCCTCACAGAAATCCAGCATGCTTCAGGCGTATGGAACCCGGCCGAGCCCGTGTTCGAGTCCGTCGTGTTTTCCGAGTACCACGACATCACCCTGTCGCTGCTGATCTACCCGAACACCGGACCCGACCGATGGCGCGATCGATCGGAAGAAGACCTCGGTATCCTGGACGCTTTCGAAGCCTTTCGGCGCTAACTCCTCCAAAACGCTATTGGCACGAATTCTGCCGGAACGTTTGCGTCGCATTGCTGCCATTCGCAACGCGGATGATGAAGGTCTCCGATGGGTCAAAGGCGTGAATTTGACGACATCACGGTCTCAATCAGCGCGGATAGAAATTTCAGTTTCGAACGGAAACGCGAAGCTGAAATAGCTGGCGGAATTGCCGGCGCAATGAAAGAATCAGGCCAGCGAACTTTCAGCCACGTCCAGGCGAAAAAGACAGAATTCGGCATTTGCATGCGATCTCGACATTTCGAAAAATACACGTCGAGGTAATCGACCTCTGTGGCAATCGAGTCGAGGCTGAGGTTGCCGCCGCCCGCGCAGGCGATCATTCCGAAAAACAAGTTTAAGAAGCGCCTCCCCTGGCTTTGCGGCGGGAGAAACCCCATCAGTTCACTATTTGTTCTTTTCCGAAAACGCCTGGCGAGATATAGTCTAGCGTGTCCTAAAACAGATTCCTCAGGGAGCAGCGCGCAGATGACCATCCAGCCGAACAATACCATGCTGCAGGGGGACAGGATTCTCAATGAGCCGACAATCAGCTGCCCAAGCTGCAAGACGGAAATCAAGCTCAATGAGTCGCTCGCGGCCCCTTTGATTGCCGCCACGCGTGAGAATACGAATTACGCCTGGCGCAGAACAAGGCATCGATGGCTGCCAGAGAAGAGGAGCTTAAGCGCCAGCAGGCCGAGATCGCCGCCGCCAAAGAGGACATCGACAACCAGGTGGCTGAGCAAATCAAGCTTGAGCGTGCCGGAATCGCGATCGAGGAAGCCCGCAAGGCAAAACTGCTGCTTTCGGTAGACCTAGAGGACAAGGACAGGAAGCTTGCCGAACTGGAGGCGACGTTGAAGGCGCGCGACGAAAAGCTCACCGAGGCCCAGCAGCAACAGGCGGAATTCCTGAAAAAGCAGTGTGCGCTCGACGACGAAAAGCGCGAGATGGCGCTGACCATCGAAAGGAAGATCCAGGAGGGGCTGGACGCCGTTCGCGTCAAGGCGAGGTCGGAAGCCGAAGACGGTCTTAAAATGAAGGTTGCGGAAAAGGAAGAACAGATCGCCGGCATGCAGCGTCAGATTGAGGAGCTGAAGCGCCGAGCGGAACAGGGTTCCCAGCAGCTGCAGGGCGAGGTTCTGGAGCTCGAACTGGAAGCCCTCATTGCCAGCCGGAGCCAAGGTTGGCTGGGGAAGCTCAGGGCGGATCAACGAGCCGCCAAAGCGGATATCGCGCTTATGATCTCGGAAGCGCTCCCTCCCGGTGTGGAAACCTTCGATCTTCTGGACGGGGTCTATGTCGCCCATCCCAAATGCGCGATGCCGATCGCAATCATGCTGCGACAATCCCTTATCGAGCTGGCGAACTCTCGCCTCGCCCAGGACGGCCAGGCTACCAAAATGGAGCAGGTCTATGGCTATCTGACCGGTCCGCGGTTCCGCCATCGCGTCGAGGCGATCGTCGAAAAGTTCTCTTGATATGCAGGAGGACCTGGCCAGGGAACGCAAGGCCACAACACGCCTATGGGCCAAGCGCGAGGCTCAGATACAAGGCGTAATCGAGTCGACCGTCGGGATGTATGGCGACTTGCAAGGCATCGCCGGAAAGGTGATGCAGGAGATTGAGGCCTTGGATGTGCTGGCAATAGA
This sequence comes from Mesorhizobium sp. M0496, assembly GCF_040321205.1. Taxonomy (NCBI): domain Bacteria; kingdom Pseudomonadati; phylum Pseudomonadota; class Alphaproteobacteria; order Hyphomicrobiales; family Phyllobacteriaceae; genus Mesorhizobium; species Mesorhizobium sp. M0496. The sequence goes on from NZ_JAMYRC010000029.1 coordinate 50,671, forward strand.
AGCATCTCAGCCCGATGCCGAATAATATCCGCGGACGCCGAAGCTAATCCCTCTGCAGCTTCCGCTGCCGCTCTTGCCGTCTACGTGTCCATCGCTGGGCTGCGGAGAACTCCACACTCCAGTCCGGCTAGCCTTTCTGATCGAGCCAGACGCCTATTCGACTTCCGACTAAAGCACCTGCGGCAGCTAGGATCAGAGCTACAGTCAAGAAACCGAATCCGGTCGCGCCACCCATCCCAACGACACCAACACCGCCGATCGACATGCCTGCTACGCCACCGACTACGGCGCCGCTCGTCGCCAACTTTATTTCTTTTGAGTGTATGTTGGCTAGTTGCGCGGCTTTCGCGGCACCACTTCGAAGAAATTGCTTCATCGTTTGTCTTTTCGAAAATCATTAGCGGATTAATCGGCGTCAGTGGCGCATGCTTTGGAGCAACCGAATGACCCTCCTCCCAGTTGACGTCCAGACGTCAAACGATCTAGACTCGCTTCCTTCAAGAGGTATCGATTCGATGACGCTGGCGCCAGGGGTAATCAGAGACTCTATCGTGGAGTTCCTCGCGACAGCAGTGGACGACGCGTCAATCAGTGAAATCACGTCGGGTGTCCGAACAACCCTGGGCGAAGTGCCAGTTTCGTCGGTGCGATCATACCTTAACATCAACACGCCGGACTTATTCGAACGTACCGAGCGCGGGCGTTACCGGCTGAAGGCTAATGGCCATTGCGGGCGAGCGGAGCCAATCGCCTCGGCGAAGATCGGCAAGGCGCTCATTTTCCAGGCGGATTGTTTCGAGTGGTTGGCCAACCGGCCCGAGCGCTCGATCCACGCGTTTGTGACTGATCCGCCGTATGGTGTGGTAGAATATACCGAAAAGGAGAAGGAAAAATTGCGCACCGGCAAGGGGGGAGTCTGGCGCTTCCCGCCATCGTTCGATGGGCACGTCCGCGCCCCACTTCCCAGGTTCACGATCCTCAGCGAGAACGACCGCAAAGATCTTCACGCCTTCTTCAAACGCCTCGGCGTTCTGATGCTGCGTGCTGGCGTGCCGGGAGCCAACGTCGTCGTCGCCGCAAACCCTTTGCTTGCGCACATTGTCGGCAGCGCCATGTCGGAAGCCGGCCTCGAACTGCGGGGATACCTCGCGCGCCAGGTGATGACTATGCGCGGCGGCGACCGGCCGAAAAATGCTCATCACGAATTTGATGGCGTTTCCGTCATGCCCCGCTCGCAATGGGAACCTTGGGTGGTCTTGCGAACGCCTCTAGAAGGTCGGGTCCAGGATAACCTTCGTAAGTGGGGTACAGGTGGCTTCCGTCGGCCTTCGGCCGACCAGCCCTTCGGCGACATGATCAAGTCGCGCCCGACCCCGTCGAGTGAACGAAAAATCGCGAACCACCCGTCTTTGAAGCCTCAGGCCTTCATGCGCCAGGTCGTACGCGCGTCACTACCGCTCGGCAAGGGCGTCGTGTGCGATCCATTTATGGGCGGAGGATCAACGATGGCGGCAGCGAACGCCATTGGCTACGAAAGCCTGGGTGTCGAATTGGACGAGAAGTATTTCACGCTTGCCAAGAAATCGATCAAGCAATTGGCGGCAATCGAGGTGTCGGAGTCGATTTTGGCCTGATTTCAGCTACGGTCAGATTGGGGAGATCTGATTCGTGACGCCAGACGACATCATCGAAGACATGATCAAGGACTTCCGGGGTGAAGGACTCGGTCGCCGGATCCGAAAATACGTCGGCGGCCTTCTTCCCGCCTTTTGCGATTTCCTCCTCGAAATCCCGACGCCAGGTCGTGGTTTCTCCAACTTCGATGCCTTCCTCGCCGAATATCCGCTCATCACCGAGGGTGTAAGCACGTTAACCGTGCGATACGGCAAAGGTCAGAAAACGATCCGACCGGCGTACGAGCGGATCCATTATTTCTATATCTTCGAGAAAAAGCGCCTTGGCTTCCCGCGGTCCCCACCTTACGCGACCGGCAAGTGGGGCGACTATCGGCATTGGCTGGATGCTCTCGTCACGTTCAGCGAAGAACAACTCGTTGAGGTCCGCGAGCGGGCAAAGCAGTTCGTGCTCGATGAAATGGAAGCCGTCGTCTTCGATCCTTCGTTGGTTCGTGTAGACCCACCGGTATTTAAGCTCCTGCTTGAGCAGTTCGATTTCCGAGCGCGAGCGAAAGGCGAGCCGACCGGGGCCGTCTTCCAAGCGATGGTGTTCGGTTTCATTCGGGCTGACGCGCCTCACCTCCAAGTCGAGGCGAGAAAGGTCCGTGCAGGGTCCGCTCGAACGAAGGGCATAGGTGACATCGATGCCTGGGAGGGTGACCGGCTGATTATCTCGGCGGAGGTGAAGCACTTCGTCGTCAGCATGGACCAGGTGGCCACGTTCGAACATTTCTCCCATGAGGTCCGTCAGCGCGCCGCCTTGGGCATGATTGTAGCGGAAGGCTTCCAGAACGGCGTCCGAGAAGCGATCGAGGAAAACGGGCTGATTGCGCTCGCACCGATCGATCTATTGGGGATCGCTCGTCTTTGGGACCCGCTCAAGCAACGTGCAGCGCTCAGCGCCTTCCAATGGGTTGTCGTCCATATTGAGCAGTCGCCAGGACTGATCGAGCGTCTAGACAAGTTCCTTGTAGAAATCGGCTATAAGGTCGCTTTGACTGGCCTGCTGCCGGTTTTTCGGACACGAGGTTAAGCTAACATAGCTTGTTCCTCGAACTCCACGGGGCTAAGATAGCTCAGCGTCGAGTGCCTCCGCCGGGGGTTATAGAAGCATTCGATGTAATCGAACACATCCGCTCTGGCGTCATCCCTCGTCCTGTAGACCTTGCGGGCTGTCCGCTCGGTCTTGAGCGACGAGAAGAAGCTCTCCATCGCAGCATTGTCCCATACGTTGCCCGACCGGCTCATCGAACACGTAATGCCGTGATCGGCCATCAGGCGCTGGAACTGCTCGCTCGTGTATTGGGCGGATTCAAGCGATCGTCGCAACACCGATTGTGTTCACTCATGGCAACAACTCGTCAAGCGCTTCTGCCGGCGTTTTCCAACCCAGGGTCTTTCTCGGCCGTGCATTGAGGGCCGCTGCCACGGCGGCGATCTCGTCGGCGCTGTGAATGCTCAGGTCGGTGCCTTTCGGGAAGTACTGACGCAGCAGCCCATTGGTGTTCTCGTTGGTGCCGCGCTGCCATGGGCTTTGCGGATCGCAGAAGTAGACCCGCACACCCGCATCGATCGTGAGACGATCGTGCTGGGCCATTTCGGCTCCCTGATCCCAGGTCAGCGAACGGCGTAGCTCTTCGGGCAAGGTGATGATGGTGCGCGTAATCGCGTCACGCACGGCCTCAGCTCCATGTCCCGCGAGCGCAGGTCCGTTCTTCGTGCGCGGAGCTTCGCCATGCCCCACGAGCCGGGGAAGATGCAGTAGCATCGTGAAGCGCGTCGTGCGCTCGACCAACGTGCCGATCGCCGAGCTGCCAAGACCGAGGATGAGGTCTCCCTCCCAATGTCCCGGCACCGCTCGATCGGCCGCTTCGGCGGGACGCTGACTGATCATGATCTCCGGTGAGACAAAGCCCTTGCCTCGCCTACGTACGCGCGCCCTGGGGACCCGTAATACACGTCCTGTTCGCAAGCAGGCCGTCAGCTCGCGGCGCAGCACTCCACGGCCTTGAACGAAGAGGGCCTGATAGATGGCTTCGTGGCTGATGCGCATCGTCTTGTCGTCCGGGAAGTCGATCGGCAAGCGTCGGGCAATCTGCTCCGGGCTCCAGGCCCTGGCCCATCGCCGATCCTTTCGCGGGCCATGCCGGCGGCCCTTCCACGTAACGGTGGGACCATGAACGAGAGCGCCGCTCGGGGCCACGACAACGCCAGCAAGTCTCTCCTCCACATAAGTGCGCAAGGTTGCGTTGAACGCAAGCTTGGTCGGCTTGGGCCGACGGGCCGATCGATCCGCATGCCACTGAGCAGTCGTCGCCCGATACTCCAACCCGCCGCTGCGGGTGGCCGCGTTGCGCCGCAGTTCACGGGAAATTGTCGAGGCGGACCGACCGAGCCGGCGCCCAATCTCCTGCATGGAATGGCCCTGTACCCTGAGAAGTGCGATCTCTTCGCGCTCCACCAATGACAGGTACCGCCCAGAGAGCGGCTTCGCCGAGGATCTGAACATCGCTGGTGGCATACCGCCCGCCTTTCGGAACCATCTGGTTCCTACAGGCTGCGACACTCCGGCTTCGAGCGCAGCATCTTCGCTGCCCAGCCCCGCGGCGATCGCCCGCCAGAATCTAATCTGTTCATCGCGCCCCGCCACAGGCGGCCGTCCTGGTGAAGGCAATGGCGCTCGTCCAGACCGTGCCGATCGCCGCTTTCGAATGCTCATCGCAACCTCCAACTTCAGAGTGTTGCGACGACCGCTTGAATCCGCCTTGCGATCCCTGGTCGGAATGATGCAGCAGGCTGTCGGGCTTGCCCCGGCGCCAGATCGCCATGATGAGGGCGTCGGTGACGAGCTGTGCTGTCATCTCGGCCTTCATCGCCCAGCCGACGACCCGCCGGGAGAACAGGTCGACCACGGCGGCAACGTAGAGCCATCCTTCGGCGGTCCAGATATAGGTGAAGTCGGCGACCCATTTCTGGTTCGGCGCCGAGGCCTCGAAGGCGCGGTCAAGGAGGTTGTCCGACACAACCGCTCGCTCGCCCATATCCTTCGGCAGTCCGCGGCGCCGAGGCCTGGCACGCAGACCGTTCTCCCGCATAAGCCTCTCGATGCGATGCAGGCCGCAGGACAGCCCCTCAGCCAGCACGTCGTGCCAGACGCGACGGGCGCCATAGGTGCGGTCGCTGCTCTTGAAGCTACGGTCGATCCTGGAAACGAGGATTTCGTCATCCCGGGAGCGAGCGCTGGGGCTGCGGTCGAGCCAGGCATGGAAGCCTGAGCGGGACACATCCAGCGCACTGCAAAGCCATGCCACCGGCCAGATGTTCCGGTGCCTCGCGATGAAAGCGAACTTCACGTCACTTCCCTCGCGAAGTAGGCTGCGGCCTTCCTAAGAAACAGCCGCCTCAGTGTCGCATGGAACAGCTTGCAAAACGAAGCCCAGCGATTTGGCGCGCCGCTTCAGATTGGCGAGGACACGGCTGCGATATTGTTCCTCATAGTGATCGGCGCCCGGATCCCTGTAGGTCATGCCGTGCCTGAGGGTGTTGTAGAACAGGACCGCAATTTTGCGGGCGGTCGCCGTCACGGCCTTCGCCTTGCCCGCACGAGAGGACAGCCGACGATAGAATGCTCCGAGCGCCGTATCGCTCCGCCCGATAGTCGTGGCCGCCAACCGCAACAGCGCTGCTGCCCGGCTGGATGATCTCCGCGTGCGTGAAGAGAGCACCTTGCCGCCGGAGATTTTGTTCCCCGGCGCGAGACACAGCCAGGAGGTAAAGTGCTTGGCGCTCGGCCAAGCTCTCAGATCCGTGCCGCACTCGCCGATAAGCTTCAACGCGAGTGACGGACCCAATCCATGGATCTCGGTCAGATCAACGCCAAGCACGCCGTATAGAGCGGTCCTCACATCGAACGATGGTGTATTGACCTGCTTGGTCTTCACCCGCGGCCTGGGGAGCTTGCCGACCGGCTTGGTCCCTTTGTCAGTCAGCGCCGCTATCAAGGATTCCAGCTTGCGATCGCAGTCGAGCATCTTGGCCTGATAGGTGTCGTAAAGCTCCAGCGACTGGGTCAGGGCGAAGACATGTTCGTCCCGGTCGTTGCCCACCAGTGCAGCGCGGATCGTCTCGATAGAGGAATGGCAGCGCACATCGCGGTAGGTCGCCAATACATCGGGATTGCGCTCGCCCGCTACAATCGCCCGGATGATCCGCATACCGGTCGCGCCGGTGATGTCGGAGACAACGTGGTGAAGTTGCAGATTCATCTCCATCAGGGCCTTCTGCATGTGCTGGATATGGGCGGCTGCGTATTCCACTAGCCGCTCTCGCTGACGCAGATAGGCGCGCAGAGTTGCGATCTCGGCATCAGGACGGAAACTCCCGCGTAACAATCCGTAGGAATGGAGCTGGCGGAGCCACGCGGCATCGCTGACATCTGTTTTGCGCCCAGGCACATTCTTGGCGTAACGCGCATTGACCAGAATGACCTCGAACCCGTGCTGCTCAAGAATCTCATAGGCCGGGATCCAATAGACCCCGGTGGATTCCATCGCGACACTGGTCACGCCGCACGCTTTGAACCAGTCCGCCAGATCATGCAGGTCTTGCGTGAATGTGCCAAACGCTCGCACTGGCGTATCAGTGCAGCCCGGGTCGACCGCTGCCATGTGCATTTTTGATCCGATGTCGATGCCAGCGGCACCAGCATTGACCGGCTTCAATTCCGGGCGGTCACCGGTCTTCCTTTTGGGCATAGCAAATCCTCCATACGATTGTCGGCAGGAGGGTCTGGGCCATGCTAAATCTTCATCTTCCTAATCGGGATCACCGCAGGAACGGCGTCACCACTCTCAAGTTCGCATGCACCCATGGACCACGTTTTTTAACGGGGACTGTGCCTCCAATAAGCTGACGGCCGCTACCCTCCGAGGTCCGAGATAGCATGGGCTGTTTCTACCGCGCACAGGCGGGCCATGGCCCGTGACAGTTTTTTAGGATGTCGCGCTCCGCCTTCAGCTTCGCCACTTCCTTGCGTAGCCGGTCGATCTCCTGCTGCTCCGGCTTCATTTGCCCATGACCGGGAAACGCATGCTGCGGATCGGTCGACAGCTCGCGCACCCATTTGCGCAGCACATTCTCGTGGAGATCGAGGTCGCGGGCAGCCTGGGCCACCGCAACGCCCCGATCCTTGATCAATCTCACCGCCTCAAGCTTGAACTCGCGGCTGAACTTCCTTCTTTGCATTCCAACTCTCCAGTTCCGTTAAACACCTTATCTCGGTGTCCACGAAACCGGCAGCAGGCCAGACGTCCGAAGCTGAACGCGCGGTCGTCGAAGCTGAGGAAACCGACAGATGAAGGGCAAGGAAGAGCGTCAGCGGTGCCGTGTTAAGATTGCCTTGGCTCAACATCGCACCCCGCGACCCTGATACTGGCCCGAGCGGTGCAGGGTTTCCAGCACCGCTTCAACGTTACCTCGATCCCCTTCCGGCAACTTGAAACGTCGGCACGAATTGCTCAGATTCCGTATTCGATCCGTCCACCGTGCGGCGCGACACGCCACGCCAGAGTCTCGGTCGAGAGCGAAATGTCGTAATCGCTGCCAGCCTGCTCATGAGCGGCCAAGTCGGCAAATGACGCGTATGTGTCTCCGGGCTTCGGCTTCGTCATTATCGTCCGCTTCCGAATTATGTCGCGGTCACTCCCCTCCCTGTTGGCCCAATCGGCCTACGCCGATTGCGTATTCAGACGCTCTGACCGGTGGCAATCAATCTTGGCATTCTACTACTTTAGCCTTCACACGATTCCCCACGCTCGGTAGCGCCCGCGGCCCGTCACCTCGCGGATGCCGAGTTCGGCGACGAGGTCGAGCGCGGCGCGCTGGCTGATTTTCAGCTCGGCCGCAATCAGACCGGCCGACACCACCGGCCGCGCCAGCACGAGCTCGACCAACGCCGGCAGACTCGAGCTTTTTCGCCGGCTCCTGAGCCGACGCTCCATCTGGGTTTGGCCAGCGCCAGCCGGTCGAATTCCTTGAGCCCGGCGGCTTCGGCGAATGCGTCGAGGCCAGCAAGCAGCCGGGTAGTCCGGTCGCGCGCCCGCCGCCGCTCCCACGGAATGATCCGCAGTCCGGCATTCAGGCAAAAAAGATGCGAGCCAACCTTGCCGAGCTCCCTGAGCAGCGCGGCGACCAGCAGCGTGCCGAGCCAATGCTGGTTCTGCAGCGGCTCGATGTCTTGCCACGCCTCCCAGGCGATCGCCGCGGCCAGCACGGCCGGCATGTTTTCGCCGCGCAGCTTGTCGACGACGGCGAGCCAGTCGGCCAGCCGCTGTTCCTCGTCCCAGTCGAGATCGCGGATCAGCGGCCCGAGACTGTCCGGCAAGCCCTCCCGCGCGTTTGCCCCCTGCCCTGCCGTATTCACCTCCGGGCTGTCCGCCGCGCGCGGCGCGAACTTTTTGCTGGCCAGCAGCCGGCTGGAGCGGGCCAGCACGGCATCGATCTCGGCGAGCTCCTCGGCAAGAGCGTCCGCCTGGTCGGTGTCTTCAGCAAGGCTTTCGCCGGCGTCATCGTCCGCCCCGGCGGCCGCCGTCGCGGCATCGGGTTCGGAGCCGGCCTGTCCCGGACGCGCCCCATCGCGCCCGCCCTGCCCTTCGCGGCCGCGTAGCGCCATGACGCCAACGCGAGAAAGCGCCCAGTCGGGTGGGTGCAAAAGAATGCGGCGGCGGGCGCGCAGCACGGCATGCGCCCGGGTGAGTTCGTGGGTCGGGGTGCGGATGTCCATATGGGCGTCGTGCAGGACGAGGTCTTCGGTGTGGACGAGCTCACCGTCGAGCCACAGCGCGGCCGCTGCGTCAGCAAAATGCTGGCGTTGCAAAAAACCGTCGCGGACCGGGCTTTTGTGCACGCGTTCGTCGAGCCGAGCCAAAAGGTCTTCTGTCGCTTTCACTTCCCGATTTCAAACGCCCGAACGTCATGTGCCCGTTAGGTCTGGGCGGTAAGACAGCCACGATTTCCCGCTAACGATTTCACTGATCGCTCGATTTGCCGCACCGATTGCACATGCGAATACCCGCCCCTGCTTCTTTGTCGCCGGCTGATGAACAATGGCTGGCGGCGCGCCGCATAGCCCGCGAGTTGGACAGGATCCTCGATGGGGCGGGACCACGGCGCGCCACAGTCGATCGGGCCGCCGCCGAGCTGCGCCTGTGGACCCGCCAGGTCTACAATTTGCTGGCGCGCTATTGCGCCGATCGGACAGTGACGTCGCTGCTGCCGCGCACCGCCGGCACGCGGAAAAAGCGGCCTCATGAGGGCATCGAGGAGATCATCGCCGCGACACTGCGTGAGCAATGGCTGGTGCTGGAGGCTCCGCCGCTCGCGCCTGTCGTGGCCGAGATCCGCGCTCGCTGCCAGGAGGCCAGCCTCGCTGCGCCCTCCTACCTTACTGTCGCCCGACGCATCCCCTTGCTGTTCACGCCCGAAATCCGCCCGCCGCAAGGCGGCCACGGCATAGTCTGCCGCTTCAAAGATCGACGTCCGCTCAAGTCCGGACCCATGCACCAACGCCGTAAACCGCTTTCTCTTCATCAGTCCGTCCTTCGATCAAGGGCCGGACTCTAATCTCAGATGGAGGAAATTCTTAGGGGCAGGTCAGAGGTAATTGAACTCAACTGGGTCCACGAAATCCGATGTTGGCGCGACCTGCACTCCGCAACTGGAGGGGATCAAGCGCGGGGTGCTTCCTAGTACCTGCCAATCGGCGAAAACCCTACCGGATTTGTCGGCCACGTCACTCGCCAACCTAAGAGTGTCCACGAACAGCGCGAACGCAGAAAGAGTAAAGGAGCGGCCAAGGATGAAGCCAATTTTCAATCGGCCGCCCGCCGGAACTTGTTCCGCTGATTTCATGACTGTTTTTTACCTAATCTATGGGGCGTGGAACTTTACGCGTTGGGCGAGCATGTCGCGCGTTTGATATGCGGTGTAGGTGAGCTGCGCGGCCGCAAGACCCGCGAGGCCGAACGTACGGGTCAGTCCAAACGTGGTGAAGCTCTTTGGCACCGGTCTGCCCTCGGCTAGTGCTGCGGCAATTGTTTCACCCGCGACCGTGGTCGGGGCTATCCCATGCCCTCCAAATGCGACCGCGTGCCAGAGGCCGTCAGCGGTGCGACCAATCTGCGGCATCTTGTGGCGCGCGTAGCTCATCATTCCCCCCCAAGCGTGATCGATTTGAACGTCTTTGAGCTGCGGGTACACGCGTAGAAGGTCACGCCTGAGTAGGCGCGCGATAGCGGCCGGATCACGGTTGAACACCGAGATTCGCCCTCCCCAAAGAATTCGCGTGTCCTGTAACGGTCGGTAGTAGTCGAACGCGAAGCGCGTATCATAGACTGCATGCGACGCGTCAATTGCCTCGGCAAGGCGGGCACCGAGCGGCTCAGTTGCAATCACGTAGGTCGCGATCGGCAGTATGGCTTGCTCGATTTGGGGTGATACGCCTCGCGTGTAAGCACCGCCTGCGAACACGACATCTTTCGCCCGCACCGCGCCTTCCGGCGTACGCACGACGAAGCTCATGCCGTCGCGCTCAATCGCGCAGGCCGAGGATTGCTCAAAGACACGCGCGCCCCCTTGCATCGCCGCTTGGGCGACGCCGAGCACGTACTTGAGTGGATGGAAATGAAACGCGTTAGCCTCAAAGAGACCACCGTGATAGCGCCTAGTCCTCAACCGTGAGCGCAGCGCTTCCGTCGCGACCGGCTCCCATACAACGTCAAATTCTCGCTTCATCAGCGAGCGCAGTCCGTCCAGCCGAGACTGATCGTCGAACCAGTTTGCCAACATCACGCCCCGGTCGACGATGTCGCAGTCGATGGCGTAGCGAGGAATCCGCGCCCGGATTAAGTCGACTGCGTCGATTGTAAGCCGGTACAGGCGACGTGCCTCGTCGCGGCCGAGCGTGCGCAGCAGGTCGGCGTTATCGAGGCTGTAACCGCCGAAGACGAATCCGCCGTTGCGGCCCGATGCGCCAAAGCCGACCCGCTCGCCCTCGAGAACCACGACGTCGCGCACGCCGCGTTCCACGAGTCCGAGCGCAGTACATAGGCCGGCGAGCCCGGCACCGACGATGCAGACCTGCGTATCCAGTGTGCCCGTCAGTTGTGGGTAGACTTTGCGGGAAACAGTTGCCTCGTAGAAGCTCTGCATGGGAATCACGAATTTGGAGAAATCAGAAACAAGAAACCGAATGGGTTCCCGAACTCGGGGAGTCTGAACGTGTCATTTGAGTTAACCCCACGACTGATGGTTGCGCTCTCGCGACTGCGGATCGTGTCGAGTAATTTCTGCAAGCGAGGGATATCTTCGTCGTTCCGGGCACTCTGTTGGTGGAGCTTCCAATGATCACGGCCTTCGCGGCAGACTAGCTGCTCACCGCGCACCGGTTCAGCCCGCGTCACCCTACTCGGACCGGGATACGCGCCTCGAGACTATTGAAAAACCATACTAGGCATCCTGTGAGAACCATGTATGCCAATGCCAGCAGGAGGAATGGCTCGTATATGACGAATGTGTCCTGACGAACTCGGAGAGCAACGGCATAAAGGTCGATAACCGTGATCGTAGCGACGAGCGGTGTCGCTTTGAGCTGCCCCACTGTTTCACCAGCCAACGTCGGCAACGCCTTATGGACTGCTTGCGGCAACCAGATCCGGCGAAATAGTTTCCAACGGCTCATACCGAAAGCGCGTGCGGCCTCGAGCTGGCCGCGCGGCACGCCAGCCAAGGCACCGCGCATAATCTCGCCCACATAACCTGCGAAGGACAGCGTCAAGGCGAGTACAGCGTAAGGCCACGCCTGTCGAACAAGGGGCCAGAGATCGGATTCGCGAATCCATGGATATTGCGGGAAGAGCGAGCCAAGCCCATAATAGAGCAACCAGATTTGCAGAAGCAACGGCGTGCCCCGAATGACGGTGCAGAAAGCTTTCGCTGGAAGACTGAGCCAAATCGGCCCCGTCACTTGCGCGAGTCCAAGCGGCACAGCTAAGACAAATCCAAAAATACTGGTCACGATCAGAATCCAGATCGTTCGCCATAAACCGACAATTGCAAGCGTGTAGTAATCGGCAAGCCAGTCCCATCGCATTAAGACAGCTGCTAAGGTGATCAACGCAATGGCTATCGCGATCAAGGCAATGCGATGTGGCGCCAACAAGGCAACCGGGCGCCACCTCGCGGAGGCAGTGGGGGAATAGGTCATCAGCGGCTCTCCGCTATCGGCGGCTGGCCGCGCCTCGCCCAATGCTCGACGCCTCCAATCAGGACGTTGGAGATCAAGGTGAGCAATAAGTAAAGCATACCAGCGGCCATGAAGAAGGTGAAGTAGGCTTTTGTAGCGCCCGCAGCCTGTCGTGTTTCGAGGGTCAGTTCGTTGAAGCCGACAACGGCCAGAAGAGCTGTGCTCTTGAATGCGATCACCCAGAGATTCGCAAGACCTGGGATTGCGAAGGGCAGCATCGCAGGCAGAGTGATGCGTCGCATCAGCATCGTAGGCTTCATACCAAAGGCGCGTCCCGCCTCGATTTGGCCTTGCGGTACCGCGAGGATCGCGCCGCGCAGCACCTCCGTTGCATATGCACCTTGTACAAAGCCGAGCGCAACGATGCCTGCTATGGGGCCGCTGACGTCGATCCGTCCGTACCCGAGAATGTCTAGGAGGCGATTGATCAGGTCCGGAACCATGAAATAGATGAGCAGAATTAGCACGAGTTCCGGCACCGCTCGGATGAGGGTGGTGTAGACTTGAAGCAAATCGCGGAGTACATGTCCGCCATAGACCTTGCCGTATGCACCGCCAGTGCCAATAAGCAGTCCCAGGGAAAAGGCGCCGACGCCGATCTCGACTGAATTAATGAATCCGCGCAGCAGATTTCCGCCCCATCCAGGCGGCGTAGGTGCAAGCAATTCGAAAATGCCAGTCTGAGCCAGCGCCAAAAATAGAGAGTCGGTCATGAGCGCTTCCTTTAATGGCTTTGAGAATTGACCCTCACCAAGCTGTCCTATCTCCCACTTGCGAGGAACGGTGATTGCGAGGGTCGATTTGCCATGAAAATTTCACCAAGGAAAAAGTGTCTTCAGCCCCCATAGATGTCGAAATCGAAATACTTCCTCGTAATCTCGTCGTACTTACCGTTTGCACGGATTCTCTTGATCGCAGCGTTGATCTTTTCCTTGAGCTCGGTGTCTCCTTTGCGCAGACCCGCCCCGACGCCCGGCGCCATAATATCAGGATCATTGGCAACCTTGCCCTTAATCTCGCAGCAGGCCTTGCCCTGTTCAGTCTTCATGACTTGATCAATGGTAAGCGGGCTGGCCAGAATGGCGTCGATCCTGCCGGCGACTAGGTCCTGATTGATCTCATCCTGTGTCTGGTACGTTTTCATCTCGGCCAAGCTGTCTTTGAAGTGCTTGCTGGCGTAGACTTCGGCGTTGGTAGAGACCTGAATACCGAGGATCTTGCCCTTGAGGCCTTCAGGCGTAGGGTGCATCGCAACGCCCTTGGGGCCGGCAATCGTGTACCCGCTGTCACTAAAGTACTTGTCGGAGAAGTCGATCGTCTTTTTGCGCTTCTCTGTGATTGACATCCCGGCCATGATGACATCGATTTTCTTGGACGTCAGAGAAGGAATGATCCCGTCCCAAGCAACTGGCGTAACGACACAGTGGAATTTTGCCTCGGCGCAGATCGCGTCAATGATTTCAATCTCCCAGCCGACCCATTTTCCTGAGGCGTCCAGGGAGGCGAACGGTGGGGAAGGCTCTGCAGCGATTCCGACCTTCACCTGCTCAGCTTGCGCCATCAAAGTCGATGCGCAAAAGATTGCTACTGCTGTCAAAATTTTGGAAAGTACATTCATGATTGTTCCCCTTTACGGTTATTGTTGACGCTGGTTTTCCATCCGCTACGTTACTCTGCGGATGAACTGTTGAAGCCTCTCCGATTTCGGAGAGGCGAATATTGCTTCCGGAGGGCCTTCTTCCTCGACGCGGCCCTCGTGGAGAAAGACCACGTGGGTCGCGACCTCGCGGGCAAATTTCATTTCGTGCGTGACTAGGATCATGGTGCGGCCTTCACGGGCCAAGCCGCCAATGACGCCCAGCACCTCGCCGATGAGTTCAGGATCGAGTGATGAAGTTGGTTCGTCGAAGAGCATGACACGTGGCTGGACCGCAAGCGCCCGAGCGATTGCGCCACGCTGCTGCTGCCCGCCTGACAGAAATGCTGGGTAAACATCCCGCTTTTCCAGAAGCCCCACTCTTGCAAGCAGCTTCTCGGCATCAACGATCGCTACTTTCCGGCTGACGCCGAGCACATGAACCGGCACCTCGATCACGTTTTCGAGTAGGGTCATGTGGCTCCAGAGATTGAAGCTCTGAAAGACCATGCCGAGCCTGGAACGAATGCGTTCGATCTGCTTTCGGTCCGCCGGGACACTGTTCCCAGCGCCATGCCGCTTCAGGCGAATTTCCTCACCATTTACCCTGATAACACCGCTAGTCGGGTCTTCCAGGCAGTTGATACAGCGAAGTAGCGTTGATTTGCCGGAGCCGCTGCCACCGATGACCGCGACCACATCGCCGTCTCGCGCAGATAGAGAGACCCCCTTCAATACATGGAGCGCGCCAAAGTTCTTGTGTAGGTTCTCGACGTGGATCGCTTCGGCCGCGTCGTTGGCCACTGTATGGCGAGGGCTAGGAACCGCCGTTATAATGGCCGTCATTGCTGCCCGCTCTCCTGACTGAACATTGCTATTAGTAGGACTGACGGTGCTGTTTTGATTGCATTCATTCCGAATTCCTCTTTCTTGCCTTGGATTTTCAGACGTAGACACGGGGGATGTGATCTCGGAGTTGGGCATAGAGACCGATGAGGTCTGTGCCCCATTGAGCGGCGACCTCTTCCTGCGTGATTGTCTGGAGCCCTTGCTGCCCAAGCAGGAGCACTTGGTCGCCGAATCTCGCATCAGGGACGTCCGTAAGGTCGATGCGCAGGTGTTCGAGATGCGCGGGAGGAACCAAGCGCGCGCGCTGCCCCCTCACCAACGCTTCCGCCTGGACTGGGAGGTGACGCGGAAGGCCATCCCCCCACCCCATACCCAAGACACCGATCGTCATTCTCGACCGAAAACCGGGTATGTCTGGTATCGGCCCGAGAGAACCATCGATCCGCTTGACGGAGACGAGGCATGTCGAAATGGCTTTAAGGGCCGGCCGTAGGGTGACGGGCCGCGTGGGTCGATCCGTCTCGGGAAGACCGACAAACAAGGCCCCGGGATCCACCGCATCGAGATCCATCGCGGGATACTGAAGCACGGCTGCGGTGCTCGACATCATGGTGATAGGGGGACGAGTGCCGGACGCCTCGGCCTCCCGTAGAATCCGCTGCAGGCGCGAGAATTGCTCGCTTGCACCCGAAGGCGTCGATGTGGGCAACTCACTGAGATGGGCGTAGAGTCCCTGTACTTCGACGTCGTTACAGGCGTGCGCGGCCGCGAGAAGTCGACCCATCTCCTGCGGCGTGGCCCCGGCCCTGAAGAACCCTAGGTCGGCCTTAACAAAGATGCGGGTGGTGCTCATGGCCGCACGCCAGCGCTCCAGTTCATCCACGTTGGAGACGGTGACGGTGAGTCCGAGCGCTTCAATTGTTTTTGCTGCTATCGGCAGAGGACCGGGATAGAGCAGAATCGGGAGATTAATGCCAATTTCACGAATGGACATAGCATCCGGTAGCGTGGCGACAGCAAAGCCGTCAGCCCCCTCTGCCGCTAGGACACGGGCGACGGGCCCCGCTCCACAGCCATATCCATTGCGCTTCAAGCAGGCGAAAATTTTCACCGTTCCGGGCAGATGCGTGCGCAATTGACGATAATTGTGCCTGATCGCACCCAGATCGATTTCGTACCAGCTCTCCCGGGACGCCGCGCTTTGCCGGCCGGGATCAAATCCTGGCCATGAGGAATAATCCGTTTGAGTTTGCTCACTAGTTCGCATGTCAAACGATGGAAGGAATCGCAAAACTGGTCAATTTATTACGTTTTTGTGACGCCCTATTAATTTTACTGATATAGCCCAGGTCCTGCTTCGCAGCTACGAAGTCGGGCGAACTGATCCTTCACCAGTTTCTATCCCTTTGAGTTCGTTTTCGACGTGGGTTGTGGCCTGCTGGGCGGATGAAGCGACGGACGCTGGAGCGTAGCCTTCCGCATAGCGCAGCGCGAGCGACCGTCGCAGACTGAAGGTGGTGGCGAACTCGGCTGGTGTTAAGCGGCCACGGGGCACCGGGAGCACGTACGTGCGGGCGGGGCATCGTATGCAGATGAACTGCGAGTTCGCGAATTATCTGGATCTGGCCGCCCGTACGACTCGCCCGGGTGCGCTGCGACTCGTGGCCGCATCACGAAGCAGGGCCGCGGCCGTGGGCGGGGAATGCTGGTCGAGGCGGCATAGGCGGCTGCGCGCTCGCCGGGTCCTCTGCGCGCCTTCTACAAGCGGGTTGCTTCGCGTCGCGGGAAGCATATCGTGGGCCGTCGCGGCTGCGCGCAAGCTTGCAATGGTCATCTGGCACATGCTGAGCAAGGATAGCGATTACATCTGAGCCTGGCCGGCCTTGCTCGCCCGCAAGTTCAGATCGGTCGAGCTGCGCGCGGGACTCCCGACCAGGCATGCTAAGCGCGGCACCGCCTTCGACTATGCGCGATGGTTAGGATACCGAGCGTCAAGGAGGAGGACCATCGGCGCGTCGGCCGTGAACCCAAGGTTCTGGTTGGTGAGCGGACCTGCCATGTCAACCGGATCAAGGGCCTGCTGTTTGCTCAGGGCATCACCGGCTACGAGCCGCTGGGACGTGACCGGCGACGTCGGCTTGATGAGTTGAGGACCGGCGACGGCCGAGAACATCTGAAGGGGCAAATCCGTCGCGAGCTCGACCGAGGCCGAGCGCGACGCTCCGCTGGCAATCGAAGTCGCCGAAACTCCAGCAGCGACATTGCTCGATCTCAAGGGTATCGGCCCCGAGTGCGCCGCCATCCTCTACGCGGACGGGCTGTTCCGGCCCTTCGATAATCGCCGGCAGGTCGCCGCCTATGCCGGGCTCGCGCCGACGCCTTGGCAGAGCAGATCGGTCCAGCGTCTCGAAGGCCGGCACCCCCCGACTGCGAACGACGATGATCGAGTTGGCCTGGCTGTGGCTGCGCAATCAACCGAGCTCAGCGCTTACCCGCTGCTTCCACGAACGCGTGATGCGCAATCAGGGGCGCCTGAAAAAGACAACCATCGTCGCCCTTGCAAGGAAGCTGCTGGTGGCGCTGTGGAAATACGTGACCGCGGGCGTCGTCATCGAAGGTGCCGTCATAATGGCTGTCTGACAAAATCACACCGATACACTCATCCCTCGAGGCCTGATCAGCCTCGGCGGATCCAGGAGGCGAACCGAGATCCCAGCTGGCTAGGCTAGAATGCCGTATCAAAGACGGGTCTCGCCTTCTGGGCCCCTGCCGCCGCAAGCGGGATATTGGTGCAGCCGTCTCAAGCGGCGACCGTATGTGAGTTTGATTAGGCTCGATTGACCGAGCCGTGTCACGCAATCGGGCCCAGCTCTGGATTCCGCCACCAATTGGAGCAACACGATGCCGCCCTAACGCCCTAACACACCTCTTGACCTCAGCATCGCCATGCGAGCCCGGATCAAACACCTAGGAACGCAGGTCGTCTGGCGTGACCTCCGGCGGGATCGGGCAAATGTAGCGTCGCCCGCCGGTACGCTCCTTCAATTCTGCTTTGGCGCGAGCGATGATATCGGGATTGCGCAGGCAGTCGGCCGCCGTGGTGGCCATCGCCTTCGCCGCGAGCACCATACCCTTATGGGCTGCGGGCAGATTCCCTTGGGCGACGAGCTGCCACGTGTGGAACTGCGTACCGATAGCAAAGCAGGCCGTGTTGCACTGAACCGTGGGCACGATCCAGCTCACATCGCCCACATCGGTGCTGCCCATCATCACTTCTTCGCGTACAGGAATTGGAAGAAGCCCATCGTGTGTGTTGCCAGCGAACGATCAAAAGGCGCAACGCTTGATACAATCTCCTCCTTCGTGAGCGCGTTCTTTTGCAGTTGTTCGGCGAAAGCATAATCCGTCTCATCGAAGCCCGGGCGGCCGAGGCGCTTCATGTTCTCGTACATGACCTCCTGCAGCACTCTATTAGGCAGAACGTTCGAGTTTGCATCCGTGATCTGCACCTTGACGGCGGTTTCCGTCATCACCGCCGCGCCATCAGCGATCTTCGACACGCGCTTGAACAGGCGCTCCGCCTCCGGCAAATTCGGCGAACGCACTAGTGATTCCGCATAGGCCTGCACCACGTTCGGCGCATCGCCGCCAGTGTTCGTAATGGCGTAATGGACGCGGGCATCGGAGGGCATGTGCTCGCGCATGTAATTCACGCCGACGTTCATCAGTTCTACCGCGTCGAGCGCGCTGCGGCCTAGGTACGGAGAAACCGCCGCATGCGACGCGCGGCCCGTGAAGCAGAAGCGAGCCTGGATGCAGGCGAGGAAAGAGGTGGTCTGCACCTGGTTGACAACGCCAGGATGCCAGCAGCAGGCGGCCATCGAGATCATCGAAGAGACCAGCCCGTGCCATGAAAGTCTTGCCTGAGCCGCTCTCCTCCGCCGGGCAGCCGTAATAGCGCACCGTACCTGCGATGCGTCCCGCTGCAAGCGCGTCCTTCAACGCCACGGCTGCGAGCGCAGATCCGGCACCCAAAAGATTATGCCCGCAGCCATGCCCGGGCGCGCCCTTGGTGGTAGGCTTGTGCTCGGTCACGCCCGAAACTTGCGCGAGAGCCGGCAGCGCATCAAACTCGCCCAGAAAACCGACGATGGATCCGCCGCCTCCACGTTCCGCCACGAAGGCGGTGGGTATGCCGCCGACGTTTTTCATGATACGAAAACCCTCGCGCTCTATAAGGTAATCTGCTCAGCGACCGAGCGATGCTCCTCGAAGGCGAGTTCCGGCATGGTCCAGATGCGATCACTGAGCGCACAGTAATCGGCGCTCTTGGTGTCCACACGCCGGGCGATTTCATGCAAGCTCAGGCGGTCGTTGTGCATGTCCAGTTTTTTCACGTTCTCGATGTCGCGCGCGGCTTTGAAAACACATCTCCATCATCCTCTTAGGCGCAAATAATGGGGGGTGCGGCGCCTGTTCGAAGCTCGTATGGACGCTACGTGCTCGGGGTGGCGTCGAAGCTGCGTCGAATGCGGTTGGGCAAAATAACCCGAGCATCCTCCACTACGATTCTTGTTCCATACTTCTGCGAGCGTCGAGACAGATCTTCGAGCATGGAATAAGCCAGCCCTTTTGAAGCGGGCACGGGCACAATACGCTCATGATAATTATTGCTGCTAAGTTGTTGCTCCCCCCCAATCACGATTGGAGTGAGGTCGATTGACTGCAAATGGTTTTTGCCATCGAAGCTGCATGTCGCGACGATGCTTTTCCAGATATCCGGTGAACTCCATTCGTCCTCCCCTTCAGGTAGATGAAAAAGGAAATTTCCCAATCCATAGAAGATCGGAGCTCCCCGGTAGACTTCAATCGGTTGCAACACCGGTGCCCCGTGGCTAGCGAACGCGTTCGCTCCCGCATCTATACAAGATCGCGCAAAAGACTGAACCCACCCGGGAACTTCGCGCCAATCCGGTTCCCAATGATGATGGTGAAGGTAGGAGATGACGAAGGCACCCGCGGACGAGGCCTTCCGGATCGCCGCAAGCTGACTTTGTAGGCTTTCCTCATCGAGGATGATCCTGCGGCAGTTCTCGGGCGATCGGCGAAAAATGGTTCCGTAAAAGTCAATCTCATCGGACGATGCCGGTTCGCGAGGATCGTTCGGCTGCGCGTAGTTTCCGCGCTCCATAGCGTTGCTTAGGAACATTTCCTGAATGGCACGCAGATTCGCGAATTTTTTATCATCGACCTCGAATACCCGCGAGACGTCGAGTTTGTTCACCCCTGGTCGAGCAGGACGGGTGTCAGTCGCATTGTCAGCATACATTATAGCTGGCCCCGGACCGGCATCCATCGAGACGAGAGCGACCTTCCTCTTTCCGAATTGCTTTATACCAGCCTTACTCGCGTCGCTGGCATCCACGCCAATTCCAGCATGCAGAAACTCACGCTGGTCCACTTCCTCAAGCGTGGACAGCACTCCTGCAGGCCCAAGATCAAACGCATGATTATTGGAAAGAGCAAGTGCGCTAAAGCCAATATCCTTCAAACTATCTAAGACGACCGATGGAGAGCACTGGAAATAAGCGCCCTTCATTGGCCAACCACCATGCCGGCCGAGAATGGTGGTCTCTAAATTCGTGAACGAGACGTCTGCGTTCTGGATCAGTTCTTTAATTGCCGCAAATTCCCCACCCGATACGTGCCGAAGATCATGGTAAATGAGAGACTGTCCAGTTAACGCAATAGTAAACGATGAGCTCATGATTTGAATTGAATCCATGTATATCAAGGTTAGCGGCGGCCTCTCTTGGAGCAACAGAGACTGCGGTGAAGCTGATAGCTACTTTTGATCTAAGGAGATATTGCTGCCGAATGATTGTCAGCTAACTTTGGCGGGAAGGGTCCCTTGTGATTGCCTTGGACGTTTGGCTGAACGCTGCGATTAAATCTGTGCCATCCTGTTAGAGGTGTTCTCTTATTATGAACTCTCGGCACGTGCCGGGTGGCCGCTAATCCAATACGTCAGATCTGATGTTTTCCCTGACGTGCTCGATCAGCTAGTTTGCATGCTGAAAGATGAGAGGAACCGCAAAACTCGTCAATTTATTAAATTTTTGTGACGCCCTATTAATTTTTCTGATATAGCAGGCAAACGGATCGTTGGGGCTTTCGGCAGCTGCAAATTCGGGCAAACGCAATGGAAGAGCTTTCAGGCCGAAACAGCAAGCCCGCGTTCAGGTCCGCTCAGATTTTCCGGGAGATCATTAGGACCGGCTCCACAAGGCGGGCTGGCAGAGAACTCGGCATCACCCAGTCGGCCGTAAGCCAGTATCTCAAACTGTTCGAAGACGCTGTTGGCGAAAAGCTGTTCACGCGAGATCGCCGTGGCCTTATCCCGACCACACACGCGATCGAAATTTATAATCGGCTCGACAGATACTTCGAGACACTAGGGCGCATCGAGAAGGAAATAACCAACTCTTTCCGCACAAAGGAAAACCGTCTGACCATTGCCGCACCGCATATACTCTCGTTCGGACTCGTCCCGAAAATCGTTCTCGCGGTCGACAATCTGGATCCGTCACTGGAGTTTCATTTCAAGGCACAACGATACGATCAAATAGCACAAAGTGTGGTGACGGGAGAGGCCGATATCGGAATCTCTCGGCTGCCGTTAGACGAGCGCTTCTTTGAGTGGCACATAGTGGCCGAAAGCAAGAGCGTCTGCGTGTTGCATCCTGGCCATCGTCTTGCTGATAAAGACATCATAACTGTAGACGACATCGCTCATGAGCCGCTTATCCTTCTGGAGACGGAATACACATCGAACAAGATGGGAAACTTGACGTTCGGTAGGGGGGAATTTCCAGCAAAGCCCAAGATCTATTCGGACACAATAGGCTTGGATGCGTCCTTTATGGCCTATGGAATCGGTATCACAGTCGATAATGAATTTATTGCGAAGCATTACCAGATGTTCGATTTGAGGATCATTCCTTTTGAGCCGGCAGCCACATACCATTATGTGGTATTTTGGCGCCGCGGCAGTGAAAAGTTTTCGCGCCACTCGGCAATTGTGGAGACATTCATAGAGGTAATAAGGCGGGACCAATCATCGAGAGAAGGACGCCCCGGTTACAAGACAGAGATGCCCGAGGCGGGCGCACGCTACGCTGGTCTTCGTCCATAAACGCTTCTTTTCTAACGCATTTACAGGCATTTAGCTTCTTCCAGAAGGCATCGTCTGGTGTGGGCGGGCGGGAGCGCGCTGGTGGTCGGCAAAATGTCGTCGACGGATGTGTCCCCAAGTCTCAGGCCGGATCGCGCTGATCGTCTTTTGAGTACCGACTTCTGCGGGCTCGCATGGACCACCGCAGCCGCGCAAAAGCCCGAAACGATGCGGAATCCTCCAGATGGAAGGCCAGCTCCTGATAACTCAGTTGGCGGTACTGCTTGAGGAGCGCGCTGCTTCGGCCGGCTGCGATTGCCGCCCGCGAACTCGACATCGTCGCCGAGCATTGCGGCTACCCCTGCATGATCGTGTCGGACAACCTCCTAAGCGCGGAACGAAATGGAGCCTGCAGTCAAGGTCTCTCTGGTCGTCAGCATGCCCTTGCTGCGTGACGTTGGTCAAGTCGTCGAACCAGGCGGCTTCCACCGGCAAGGAAAAAGGTCTCGTCCATAGCAACACAGGGTCCGCACGAAGACGGCCCTCATCGTCTTCAACACGAGCTTCTGATCCAGGCGGAAGACCCGAACATTATCTACAGGGTCATCGAAGCGATGCCCTCACCGCCCTAGCTGACAGAGGTTCTTCCACCTGGCGAATTTGGAAAGGCGGGTCTGGCCCTGATATTGGCCTGACTGCTTTGTCGACAGGTCCAGCCCGCAGAACTTTAGAAACCGGCGATGATGAGCGAAACGGCGAAGATCGCCGGCTTCGACAATGATGGTCAATGCGTTGATCGGTCCAATGCCATTTGTCGCAGGAGCTGATAATCCTGGCTGTGCCGCAACAACTCGTCGGCCTGCGCTTCGATCTCATTGCGCTGCCGGATCAGGCTGCGTGCTTCGTCAATGACCATCCCGGCCGACGACATCCCACGCTGCTGTCACAAACTCCTCCTTTGTCAGCGTGACCTGCTACTGAACTGTCATCCAGCTGCGATTAGAGCCTCGACCGTTTTTGTTACGCCTTGTGGCGCGGGTTGAGCAACCGGCGGAGGCGCGGAGCCTTCCATCAGCACAGCGTCGGAGCCGGTTGCGGTGATGACCTGGGCATAGGCTGCCGGGGTCTGGTAGCCGAGCGAGGAATGTGGCCTCGCGGTGTTGAAGTCCTCCCTCCATTCGGCGATGGCGCTTCGGGCGTGGTCGAGACCGAAGAACAGGCTCTCGTTCAACAGCTCATCGCGCATCCGGCCGTTGAAACTCTCGACATAGCCGTTCTGCATCGGCTTGCCCGGCGCGATGTAGTGCCATTCGATCCTGTAATCCTTCGACCAGGCGAGGATGGCGTTCGAGGTGAACTCGGTGCCGTGATCGGAGACGATCATGCGTGGCTTGCCGCGCTGGGTGATCAGTTCCGTCAGTTCACGGGCAACCCGACGGCCGGAGATCGAGGTGTCCGGGATCGCCGCCAGGCATTCGCGCGTCACGTCGTCGACGACGTTGAGCACGCGAAACCTGCGGCCGCAGGCGAACTGGTCATGCACGAAATCCAGCGACCAGCGCGCGTTCGGCTTTGCCTCGACCAGGATCGGCGCCCGCGTGCCGACCGCTCGCCGCCTTGCCCGGCGCTTGCGCACCGTCAGGCCCTCCTCGCGGTACAGACGATAGATGCGGTTGACCCCAGATGCCTCGCCCTCGCGCCTGAGCAGGATGAACAGCCGCCTGTAGCCAAAGCGTCGGCGCTCATTGGCGAGGTCGCGCAACCTGCCACGCAGCTCCGTCTCGGGCGGACGCCTTGACCGGTAGCGGATCATCTTGCGATCGGCGCCCACAAAGGAACAGGCCCGACGCTCCGACAGACCCATGACGGCCTGCAGATGCGCGACGGCTTCGCGCTTGGCGGCGGGCCCTACCATTTTTTTGACAGAAGCTCACGCAGCGCCGAGGCTTCCAGCATCTGATCGGCGAGCAGCTTCTTCAGCTTGGCGTTCTCGTCTTCCAGCGCCTTCAGCCGCTTGGCGTCGGACACGTCCATCCCGCCATACTTCGCCTTCCAATTATACAGCGTCGCCTCCGAGACCCCGTGCTTGCGGGCCAGATCGCCCGCCTTTACACCCGCCTCATGCTCGCGCAGAACCGCAATGATCTGCTCTTCTGTGAACCGCTTTCTCTTCATCAGTCCGTCCTTCGATCAAGGGCCGGACTCTAATCTCAGATGGAGGAAATTCTTAGGGGCAGGTCACAGGTCACAGCCAGTATGCAGCGGTGTGCGGGACGAGGTGGACTTGGTTGGCAGTCCGTGAGAGCTAGCTGGACCGGTCGGAGGCGAGCTGGAACTTGTGCATTGATCAGATTTTCGGGCTGGCCGCGGGCGCAGTAGATCACGTGAAAGATGTGTTCGGCGGAGCCTTTGTCGAGCTTCGTGATGGCGCTGATGCCAAGGTCCTTGAGGTTGCCTCGATGCGGGCGAAGGCGCGGCGTTCCGCTGGATTAACTTCATTACCCAACTCTTACGCCAAATCAAGGGTGCCCTTCGCGACGCAATTCTTGTCCGTTGCCTGACAAATTGTCCCGTAGCGAACACACAGAATCGAGAGCGAAACTTGTTGAACCAAACGGTTTTTGCGTTGGCATAGCTCTTGCGTCTCAAATCGTGACGTTCACGAAGGACAGAGCCGTTCGATATCCACATAGATGATTTGGATGTAACCCTAACAGTTATATAGAAAGGGTATACTCTTGCATGTTACAATTCATCCAGCCAATAGATCCAATATATAATGTAGGAGAATCATATGACTGACAAATTCATCTACAACGAGGATTGGGCTTCAATCTATGAAAAATTTTCCATCTTGCGAGGCAAGAGGGATGAGGCGGCCGAGACGGCCGCCTTTCTTGAGCGATATGCGAGCGGAGGGAGTGCTCTCGAGCTTGGTATTGGCGACGGACGCGTGGCAGTGCCGTTGAGCGAGCGCGGCGTCAGGGTCGAAGGTGTCGACAATTCGGACAGCATGTTGAAACTTCTCGCCAGGCGAACCGATCTGGTCAAGTTTTGGAAGGCGGATATTGCCAATTTCAGATCAGAGCAACGCTACAACCTCGTGTATTGTGTTTGGAACACGTTCACGTTTGTAGTCACGCGCGAAGCACAAATAGCTTGCCTGCGATCTGCCGTGGAAGCGCTAGATGATGGGGGGACTATGGTGATAGACGTGGGCGTGCCGCCCTTGGATGGGCTCGTCAGCGGCCAGCAAACCAGTACTCTACTCGTGGATCATGAGAATACGATCCTCAATGCTGCCGTCCACGATCCACTAACTCAGACGTTCGTTTCAACCCTCCTCTGGTTTTCCGGTACACAGGTCAGACGTTTACCACATCGCGTTCGTTACGTTTATCATCAGGAGCTCGATACGATGGCCGAGTGCGCAGGACTGGAATTAGCGGAGCGCTGGGGAGATTGGACGAGAGGTGCATTTGCCAAAGAATCCAAACGTCATATCTCGGTTTACCGGCGTAACCGGCCTCTGGTCCGAGGCTCTTCGATGACAGATCTTTGATCGGTGATATCCAAGAACTTGGATGTGGAAATGACACATTGCGTTGCCGCTGGTTAAGGCGGGAGTCGTCGGTGAGTTGGTGATACGAAGTCGAGCGACCAGCGCTCGTCGGGCCTCAGCGGCACCAACTGATCATCCTCTTTGGCGGCTGGCTGAAGACTGGCCCCGATCTCCCTCAGCTGCGACGGAGGGAGATAGGGGCCATCTCTATCGCGCTGGGTAACAGTCCTCGGTGAGGCAAATAGGGGAGTCAGTTCTCAATTCGGCGACACGCCGGATCGGTTGATTTTGGGCGTCCACAGACGGAGATGCGGCCGTCTTCGAGGAAGCTCGAGCGACTGTGAGAGCGTGTAGCGGATTGCCTCTGCGAGCTTGGCCCTTCTGACTGATTAGGCCGAGCTTCTCACGCGGCCATGGTCGAGTGCAGCGACGATTGGAGTACTCTTCTCCCCACGTGCAGCAAGGCGTTCGTCGGTCGATCGGCCGCAGATGTGATCTTCGATCCTGTAGAGTTCGGCCGTCTGTCTCGGCGCCTCGCTGGCGATCGGCGCGCGGGACCGGCTGCTGCCAGTTCATAGAAGCGCCGACGGACTCGCGCCGAGCAGAAGGCGAGCGTGACTCCGCTTTGTCGGCCAGCGCGCGATAGCCGCCATAGCTATCGACCTGCAAGATTCCGGTGAAGCCTGCGACATGAGCAATCACGCTCGGCCTTTCGGTCCAGCGGTCCAGCGGTCCAGCGTAGAGTCTGAAGGCGCTCACATGCTGCCGGCGGACGCGAAGCTCTCGTTTGCGGCCGCCCGTGCGCGGACGAGATCCCGCATGGCTTCGTGACCTTCATCAGGGACCACACATCCGTCAGTTCGCCGGCGCGCAGCAGTCGAGCCAGCGCAAATCCCGGCGTTTCCTTCACCCGATCACCAGCATTCAAGCCGAGCGAACGGATCAGTCGATAGAGACCCTAGCCGGTCGGGCCGGCCCCGTAACAGAAATACAGCCGGTCGAACTTGATGGCGATCCGCTGGACAACTCGGCGCATGCTCTCATCCGACGCGTCGACCTCGCCGAAGAAGCGAACTTCTCCCTCCCCGCCAGCGTCCGCAATCGCGATGGCGTTCCCCAGCCACGGCTCGTCTTCCTGTGATGAGCATCGGCTCGGATCGCCTGAGCAACCCTCGGACGCGCAGTGTAGGGCGAGCCACCTCACCGGCAGAGGCGGACATAGGGTCTTACCGTTCGGTCAATCCGCAGCTCAGCAAAAATGCTCTTCGGGTGCCTCGAGCGATCGCGAGACAACTGCGCAACTGCTCATCAGCACATCGGCCCAGCCGCCCCCTGGCTTTACCCAGACGAGGACTGCTCGCCCAAGGCAGTAAAAAGTCAACTGTCGATCCCGGCGATCCGCTCGTCGCGACTACGGTCGATCCTCACGCCTAGCTCACCGAGACCCTCAAAGCCGCATCCCCAATAGCGCCCAAGAGAGATATCGATGCCCCAATGGCCTAGGAGTGCCAGAGCTGAGTGAGCTCTTGCCTAGGATCAAAGGCCAAAGGTCAACGAGAAACACGAGTCACTTCCGATCTGACCGCTTAGAGACCGTTTTGAAAATCGGCTGGCATGGGGGTTCCGTCTGAGGCTGGGTTATGATTCATGTGTGGACGGCCCCCGTTGAGCAAGAAGATTCTGACAATGGCAATACTGAAGCGGTCAGGTTCATTCATGGTCTTCCGCTCCGGTCGTCAATTCGCTGCTTGGCTGGGCCTTGTTCCAAAACAACATTCCTCCGGTGGCAAAGACAGAATGGGAGGAATCTCGAAGATGGGAGATCGCTATTTACGGCATCTCCTCGTCGTCGGCGTTTGCGTCGACGACGGTGGCAGCGAGGGCGGTCGCCGTGATGAACCCAATTCCGGGAATGGTTGAAAGCCGCCGGCAAACCTGGTTCGTGCGATACCACGCCAGAAGCTCGATCTCGATCTTCCGGATTTGCGCGCCAAGCCCCTCGATCGTTCGGGCGAGGAGGATAAGAACCTGTCGCGCCATCGCGGGGAGCGGCCCATCGCCCTTGTCAAGAGCTTCAATTAGACCACGGACATGGGCCCGGCCCTTCGGTGCGACGACGCCATATTCGGCCAGATGCGCCCGCATCGCGCTGATTTGCGCTGTGCGCTGCCGAACCAAGAGGTGGCGAGCCCGATGAAGCATCAGAATGCTCTGGGCATCCGCATTGACAGCCACGAACCGCATTGTCGGTCGCGTCACCGCCTCGCAGATCGCTTCCGCGTCGGCCGCATCGTTCTTGTTGCGCTTGACGTAGGCCTTTACGTAAGCCGGCGGCATCAACTTGACCACATGCCCGAGTGCAATCAGCTCCCGCGCCCAATGGTGCGCCGTCGCGCAGGCCTCCATGCCGATGAGGCACGGCTGCATATCGCGAAGCAACGGGATAAGCTGATCGCGCCGAACTTTTCGACGGAGCACCGCGTTTCCAGCATTATCGACGTCGTAACCCCTTGTTTCAGCTTGCGGAGCCTTGACCGACTGGCTGTCGATCACGCCAGCCGTGGGACTGGCCTCGCGCCCAGCTCGCTCGCGATCCAGCATCAGCGCCACGTCGTGGATGGTCTGAAAAAGAAAGCGCCTCGCCAACTCGCGGAACCAGCCGTAGACCATCTGCCAGGGTCCGAAATGGATCGGCAGCATCCGCCAACCGCAACCGGAGCGGACCAGGTAGCGCACCGCGTTGACCACTTCCCGGAAATCAACCTCGCGCGGACGCCCGCGACGCCCAGGCTTGGGCATCAGCGGTGCGAACTGCTCCCACTCCTCGTCCGTCAAATCAGACGGGTAGCGCTTGGTCTTCTTGGCAATCTGGGCCATCCGGCCACGGCTCTTCTCTGTCCACATCCACAGCTTGATGGGGTGGACGGCCCCCGACCCAGCGGCATCGCAATGTGCCAAGAAGGCGTTGTCAAAGGACCATCAGAGGGAAGGAACCGTCCGCATGCAAGTTATCACGATTGGATTGGATATCGCCAAGAACGTCTCTCAAGTTCACGGCGCCGGCAAGAAGATCGTCGGCCGCAAGCGACACATTGCCGTCGATACGGATGGACGGCTGTTGATGGTCAACCTCACCACCGCCGATATCTCCGACAGTGCCGGTGCTCAGGCGATCCTGGATGGTATCCGCAAGCGCTGGCCTTGGGTCAAGCATCTGTTCGCCGACGGCGCCTATGACCGGCTGAAGCTCATGGACAAAGCCACCTATCTCGACTTCGTGGTCGAAATCATCCGTCGATCCGACGACCAGAAGGG
The DNA here is from genome assembly GCF_040321205.1 of Mesorhizobium sp. M0496. Classification (NCBI taxonomy): domain Bacteria; kingdom Pseudomonadati; phylum Pseudomonadota; class Alphaproteobacteria; order Hyphomicrobiales; family Phyllobacteriaceae; genus Mesorhizobium; species Mesorhizobium sp. M0496. Next base: position 79,183 of record NZ_JAMYRC010000029.1, read on the forward strand.
CTTCGAAGTCTTACCCCGCCGCTGGGTCGTCGAGCGGACCTTCGGCTGGATGACCCGATGGCGCCGCCTCGTGCGCGACTACGAGCAGCGCATCGACGTCTCTCACGCCATGATCCTTGTCGCAATGGGCGGCAATCTCATCCGCCGAAACGCTCATCCGTGAATTTCAAAACAGATGGGGTGATTGGGGTCTCGACCGAGCCAGATCATGGCGGCTGCTCCTGTCGAAATGTGAAAACGTGGTCGATGTGAGTCGCCACAAACATTTGGAAGGAGCAGCCATGAAGTACTTTGCCGGACTGGACGTGTCTTTGGAAGAGACCTCTATTTGCATTGTCGAGGAGACTGGCCGGATCGTGAAGGAGGCGAGAGCGTTGAGCGATCCGCAGGCATTGTGTGACGCGCTGAAGGGGACCGGCTTGCCGCTTGAGCGGATCGGCCTGGAAGCGTGCTCGCTGACGGCCTGGCTTCACGATGGACTACACGCCGAAGGCTTGCCGGCGACCTGCATCGAGACGCGGCAGGCCAACGCGGCGATGAAGACGATGCCCAACAAGACCGACCGCAATGACGCCCGCGCGCTGGCGCAGATCATGCGCACTGGCTGGTATCGGCAGGTGCATGTCAAGAGCAGGCAGTGCCGGCTGTGGCGTTCGCTGCTGGTTGCCCGCCGCACGGTGCTGAACGAGATGCGTTCGATCGAGAACGTAGTGCGGGCGATCCTGCGCGAGGCCGGCGTCAAGCTGGGCCTGCCGTCGCGCAGCGCGTTTGCCGGCCGCGTGCGTGAGTTGACGGGCGCTGACGCCGAGGTGATGGCGATGGTCGAGCCGCTGCTTGCAATCCTCGGTGTCATGTTGAGAGAGTTCGCTCGCCTGACGAAGCAGGTTCTCGACATCGTCCGCAATGAAGAAGTCTGCCGGCGGCTGAAGAGCGCGCCGGGCGTCGGGCCGATCCCCGCGCTCGCCTTCCGCGCCACGATCGACCGGCCTGAGCGGTTCGGCTCGTCGCAGGCGGTGGGGGCGCATCTGGGACTGACGCCGGCACGCTACCAGTCCGGCGAAACCGACATCCAGGGAAAGGTCAGCCGATGCGGCGACGAACTTGCACGCACCGCGCTTTATGAGGCGGCCCACACGCTGCTGGTGCGATCAAAGAAGCGGTCGAGCCTCAGAGCATGGGGCATGAACATCGCCAGGCGGCGCGGCATGGCACGAGCCCGGGTCGCGGTCGCCCGCAAACTGGCCGTCATTCTGCATCGCATGTGGGCCGACGCGACCGAGTTCCGCTTTGGAAAGGAGCCTGTTCACCTGGCCGCAAGAACTGAGACAGATCGAGGAGCAAGCAACACGAACAAAGCCTTCGCCCGAAAGGGCGATGCGGATCGTTACCTGGGGACGATGGGCGAGGCGATCTCGTTGAGAGTCCCGAACCTGCCGGCCCAAGCGCGGCAAGGTCGTGAAACAGATTGAGACGCCTCGCTCTCCTGACCCCATCATGCGGCGGCCCAAGCGCTGACCGCGAAGAGAAGCGAGTGACCCACGGAACGGTCCAGAAATAAGTGCAGGAGCATCTTGACCAAAACGACCCCAATCAGAGAGGACTCTTAGCGCCAACCAGCCAAATTGGGCGAGCCCTCGAAAACTGTTTCGTTGCAAGCCGCTCGCACAGGGTTTGCCAAAGAGGATCGCAGGCGAACGCCAGTAAGCTGCCCCACGCCTGATTCAATGGCATCGCGCCATAGCAGTCGATCAACTGCTCAAAACGGGAACCACGCTGCGCGATAAGACTGAACGGATCGATGCGGCTAGGCGAGATCGTGCGATGCCCCCACATACTTGGCTCTTCATCGGACCTCAGCGAGGCGGATAGGCTATGATTTGCAGGTGACGGAAAGTCGGCGAGGGCAGACAAGAAGGCATGGCGCATAATTGGATAGTAGACGATCTGGCGACTGCCGCCGAGCACCCGCAGTCCAGGAAGTATTGACATCACCAAGAATGACAGGAACAGACTCGGTATGATCTCACGCTCATCCAAGGATTTGAGAAGCGCGTCAGGTGCGCATCGCAGCGAGAAGGTCCCGCCTGCGTTCAAAAACACGTCACCGTGCAGTCGCAGGGGAAAGATGCGCCCCCCTGACAAATGCCAAAAGAAGTCGGTTGTCATCTTCGCCCAGCCGGCCCATTGGCCGCAATCAAACGACCTCAAATGAGTAAGCAGGCTTTTCGCAAAAGAGCCTTGTCCAAACAGCGTTGACGAAAGCCATGAGGACGGCTCGCGCAGATGCTGGGCAACAAGGTCTGCCACGTCCAGATCGTCGATTTGCAGTAGCTGTAGGTTCGATCCGCAGAAGCGGCGCCAGAGGCTCTGATTGGCTGCCTTGATAGCATCGGCGGCCGAAGGAAACTCGCCATTTGGTAAGGCCTTTTGCAATTGCTCGACCAATTGATGAGCGGCGGTCGGCTGTTCGGAACTCGTCAGTGCAAACCGCTGTTGTGCGTGACGGCCGCAAATACTGAATGGATCCATTTTGCTGCGCGACAATCCGAATACATTGAGGGTTCGATCACCCATTCGCAACCAACCGGGCCCTTTCTTGGCGCTTTCGGTGAATTTTACAGTCGAAGCCGAATAGCACACATACCAGCTGTCGTTATGTGAGCGAAGGCCCGCGGCACTAAAGATGTGTGTGTAGAACGCATCGGGTTCAAAAATCAGATGACAATGTGGACCGGTCTGAATGACCGGTCGGCTGCGAAGCTGCTTGCCGAGTTCTTCAATCGGCTGATGCCCATAACCCAAACGTAAGGCGCGATCGGCAAGTAGCAGTTCCATCTGCTCCAAGGCGTGCATACGGACAGGATCGGCAGCGGCTGGCTTTGCGTCATAAACGGCATGCGCATACGCACCCGTTGGAAGTGTCGAGTACCGCGAAATGTACGACTCAAGCCACACCAACGCTTCGGCTACGGGCCTTGGAGACGACGATTCCATTGCATTTCATCCCGTGACTTGAAGCAAGGTTTACGGTGTCGACGAGTGATTATGGCTTCCCATACTTCGATCAAGATTCGGCGACGTTGCAGAGTTCACCCAATAGTACGACTTCGCATAAGGCGAACGCGAACGTTGGACGATCGCCAAAGTCACCATCCAAGGCCGGGCGCCACCCGCCCGGCCCGCGTGCGTAATGGGTGGTAAGGAACCGGCACATACAACCGACCCAGAACGACTAGCTGCCTCAAATTGGCCTGAAACCAGCACGTGAGATACTAATGCGTGCCGATGTTGGACGCGCAACCGTGCCGGCAAGAAAGCGCACCGTAGTAAATGGATCACACGGCAGGAGCATCGGTTCCACGAGCGGCTTCACTCATCTGGTGGACGCCCCAAGTGTCGGAATGGTGGTAGTTCCACGGTTAAGCCCGGCAGCGGACCGGGAGCTTCCATGTAGACATATTCGTTTGGAATGCAGGGCGGGGCCATCGACGAAATTAGGCGCCGCAGATTGTCCGCGTTGTTGCTAGCAGCAAGGGTGTGGAAATTGCCGCAATTCCACGTCACGCATCCGTATTTGAAATACTCGACCAATGCTTCTGACATATCATCTAGTGTTGTCTCGTTGAGATTCATCTTTTCAAGAATTACTTCATTCTTACTTTTGATTTCCTCCGGTTTGAAGAAACGCGCCTTATATCCGTGGTCTTTTTGAAGCTCACGGCGCAGGTATTCGTCGTTTTCAATTTGCCTGAATTTTTCCAAGAAAAGGAATATCCCGTCGTCTTTCAAGTGTCGTTTCACAAAGCCAATCTGCTCCTTTCGATTGGACGAATACATTTGGAACGTCGTGTCCTCCAAGATGATGTCGAATCTGTCGGAAAAATGCTTTAAACTTGGCGTCGACTCTACTCTGCTCCTCGTGAGGTGGTGGAATGGACCGAGGAAGAAAGTTGCATGGGCGGGTTGTCCGTGGAGAAAGAAGCTCTCTTCGTTTTCCTTATTAGGGCTGCACGAAAGAGTTTGAATCTTGCCGTTACCCAACCGCCCTAGCGTGCGGGCAAGTGTTCCTTCGGCGTCCCCCAGTACATAGAAGCGAGCGGGGTTTTCATCATGCCCAATAGCCAATCCATATCGTAAGAGGGCATCACCAAGGCGAACCGCCTCCTCAAGGCGATAAGGGATACTGCCAAAATAATGAGGGTCGAAACGGCCCCAGAGCTGGCTATGTACGCCGGTGAAGCTTTCCAATGACATGTCCCCCTGGAAAAGGCGCGCATCAACGCTGGGCATTTTGATCGGAACTCCTGATCGTGCCGCAGCGGTTGCCGAAAAAAAATCGGCCATCTCATTCAATCGCGGCGCCTTATCGCACTCTGCAAAAAAGTCTCGCATCTGCGGTTCCATTTCGCGCTCCTTAGGCGAGTTGCTCGACGCACCACCTAGAGGAGTGCGTGACAGTGCCGGTTACATCTGTGGGTCGGCGGGTCCAAGTTCCGACAAAGTTCGGAATGGTCTTATCTTCCTCGACTACTGGGCCAAGGCTTCTTCAGGTACGGTGCGTAGAATCCCGACACGAGCATTGGATGATCAGGAGGCAACGTTGAGAAGCCTCCGGCTGCACGTCGGCAATTTGCCGCCGAACAAAGACAGACTGAGACCCCGATGCACTCGATCTCCGAGGCGGCGTAGTCCCACGTCACTTCGACACCAGAAATAATCTCCTGACTAGCAATAAAGTCGTAGGCTCCAAACCGATTAGGCACGATTGCTAAGTTGGGATCACAAGAATGATTCACAAGGACAGCCGGCTCCTCAAAGAGAGCATGGATATCCCAGTCCAGTTGGATCGAGTTTGTCGTCCGAATTCTTTCCAGTCGGTCAAGCAGCCCAACGATAACAACCTCGCCCGGTGAGAAATCGCGAGCAGCGAATACGCCACGGCCCTTATCTTCACCGGTGACGAGAACGCTTACATTGCGGGCATTGAGTAGTCTTGCGCACCATATATCGTCTGTCAAGATAGACGCTCTTTTGTCTACGCGCGGTAACGGCATGGAAATTCCTTCTATATATTACGGGAATGAGGAATAGTTCTAGCTCTGTCACAGAGATACACTCTACTTTTTCCCTCATCGATTGCAAGAATTATGGATATATATCTCGTTTTATTCTTCTCACGTCGCAGGAACACTATTGTTTGTCTATTAGACGCATTTCGTCCCGATTCCGCTCAATCCCACATAGAGCCAAGCCTACTTTGGGACGTGCTGGACTTGCCGACCCTTCCCGAAAAATACGACGTGACGCAGACTCTGACATTCCTTTCCTTCCCCCGTTCCATCCATCGAAGTTGCCGCGACATGAACGCCGGTCGGCAGCTCTCGGCGCCTCTCACCCAAGGCTTCAAAATTTGTGCCGATCTGACTAGATCGTTGGAAGAAGAATTTTTGGGCTGCTTTTCAGCTACTTAACCTGGCGCAAACAGGAAAAACAGCGTTGCGTGGCGGACCCGACAAACCCGACAGAAGATGTCGGAAGGTTTCGTGTTTGTTCGTAACCGTCCAGCGCAACGCCTTTGGTCGACCCGACTGGCCTCACGCGTGCTCTTATGAGAGCACTTAAGGGTGGTGGGTCAGATCACGTTGCACACAGAGGCGCGAAAATCGGGTGCCTTACTGAAAACGGTTGTGGACCGAAGGGGCTGGCGCCAGCAGGGCGGGAAGTACCCCCCACTATTCGTGCGGAGTTGGCAAGGGGAAGCCGGGGAGTATTTCGCTGGAGCGACGCCCAACCCGCAACGGGTGACCGCGCCCCTCCCCGCGCTTCGAGATTAACGCAGCTGAACCGCTCGCCAGTTGGATTACCCCCGCGAACTCGGGTCATTAGCATCAGTCGCGAGCTGCAATGAGGGCGCCTGCCTCTATCTGAATGTGAGAACGTAGTCGATTCTTCTTCAGTAAGCGCGAATTTCTACGCACCTTTTGCTGTTGAGTGCTCTGATGCACAAGGTGTCCACCAAAATAGGTGGACACCAAGTGATGGAAGAAGATGAGCAGAAACTGCGGGTGAGGCTTGTCGGTCGGGACGGGCGACGCCGATACGACCCCGCATCGAAGGAGCGTCTTGTCTCGGCCTGCCTTGAGCCTGGCGTGTCGGTATCGAGGCTCGCGCTCGAACATGGGGTCAATGCGAACCTTCTTCGGAAGTGGATAAAGAAGCGCGCGGAGACCCAGTCCCTCCCGCCGTCCTCACCACCGGCGTTCATCCCGGTCCAGATTGAAAGCACTTCCGATCGGGCCTTGCTGCGACAGAGCAGCATGGCTGCGGTGGCTTTGCCGGGGACTTGCGATGGGGCGCGTGGGTCGGCATCGAAAAGGACTGCGCCTTTTTCCTCTCCAGCCAAGGTGAGCGCGTCGCTGCCGAACGGCGTGAAGTTGACGCTGGAATGCGGTGATGTGGATGCGTTGACGGCGACCATCGGAGCACTGGGTCATGTTCAGACTGGGCGCTGACCTGAAAGTCTACCTGCACCGCGAGCCGATCGACTTCCGGGCCGGCATCAACAGCCTCGCGGTTCTGGTCCAGGAGACGACGGCGCTCGATCCGTTTGCTCCGGCGGTTTTTGCGTTCTGCAATCGCCGTCGCGACCGGATGAAGCTCCTGTTCTTCGATCGGTCCGGCTTTGTGCTGGTCCTGAAGCGGCTGACCGAGGACAAGTTCCGGTGGCCGCGCCGGGAGGCAGCGGTGATCATGCTTACGACCGAGCAATTGCACTGGATCCTCGACGGCATCGACATCGATGCGATGGTCCGCCATCCGGCGCGGCAATATCAGGTTGCCGGTTGAGGGCTCTCGAATTGAGCGGTTGACGCTGCGGTATGCTTTCGATTCAAGAATCTGATGAATCGACCCGGCGAACCGACTGTTGAAGCGTTGATGGCGCGTATTGCTGCGCTGCAGGCGCAGAACCGTCACCTCACCGAACGCGTCGTCAAACTCGAGGAAGAGCTGGTGCTTGCACGACTGCATCGTTTTGCGCCGAAGAGCGAAAAGCATAGTGACCGCCTCTTCAACGAAGCCGAACAGGCCGCGGATGAGGACGCCGCCGACGGCGAAGATGACCATGTCGTTGCCCTGCCGGACACGGGCTTGCCGGCGACCGAAGGGGCGACGGGAAAGAAGCGCGGCCGCAAGGCCTTGCCGGAAAACCTGCCGCGCGAGCGCGTCGAGTATGACCTTCCCGACGACCAGAAGGCTTGTCCTTGCTGCCGTCACCAGATGCATCGCATGGGCGAGACCATTACCGAGCAGCTTCATATCGAGGTGAAGGCGAAGGTCCTGCAGAATGTGCGGTTCAAATATGCCTGCCGCCATTGTGAGCGTACCGGCATCAACACGCCGGTCGTGACCGCGCCGATGCCCGCACAACCCTTGCCGGGCAGCATCGCCACGGCTTCGACGCTGGCCTTCGCGCTCGTTCATAAGTATCGGAATACTGGAGAAGGGTGAAACACAGGCCGAATGCTTTCGCCGCTTCCGCCAGCAACATAGTGTTCCCATCCTCAATGCTCTCAAGGTATGGCTCGACGCCGCCTGGAATGGGCCATGCATCCAAGATGCGTTGCCCCTTCCAGCGTGCGCCAGGCGGAATAGCCGTCGCTCATCACTATGCCGCGGTAATCGCCGAGGAAGGCCTGCGGGTGTATCTGGCCGCGGCCAGGCTGATAATCGAGCAGCACGATCGGCTCATCACTGTCCTGGCCGCTCCGGTATGCCCACATGTACGAGGTGCTGGCGGCCTCTCGATCCTTTTCCTTCAGCACCTGAACAGTCGTCTCGTCGCCATGGATGAGGGGCTGCGATCTGAGCCGCAGCTTCAAGGCACGGCACACCGCTCTACCGCCTGGCGCAGGCCTTCGAGCGCGCGGGTGTTCCTGTCAGCCGCGGCGCTCTGGGTCACTGGGTGATCGGCTCGAGCGAAAAGCATCTGTCCCGCATCTATGACGCTTCGTCGACGCGCTCAAAGCGAGAAAGAAGGGCGGCGGGCCGCCGGAACAGGCGCTCCGGTTCTTCGAACAGCTCTACCGGGTTGAAAGGCTGGCGCGGGACCGACATCGCCCCGAAGGTCTTGCCGGACAGCAAGCTCGGCGATGCCGTCTCCTACACCCTCAACCAATGGCAATATCTGACGCGTTACACCGAGAACGGCGGCATGCCGATCGACAACAATCTTCTGGAGCGCGACATCAGGATTTTTGCTACCGGCAGGAAGAGTTGGTTGTTCAGCGATACCGTCGACGGAGCCAAGGCCAGCGCCATCGTCTACAGCTTGATGCTGACCTGCCGCGCCTGTGGCATCGAGCCGTTAGCGTGGTTGCGCCACGTCCTCACCCAACTGCCTCAGCGCCCTGAGAACGGGGCTATCGACGATCTCCTGCCCTTCAACTTCCTCAAAGCCGCCGCAGCCTGACCCGACGCGTCCGTCTTAAAGCGATCAGTTGTTGCAAGGGCCGTCAACGTGCGGGGAAATGAGCGCTTACCTTCTTCAAGAGGGTTATGACGATCTACAGACATTGAAGAGCGAGTGGTTCCTCCAGAAGGATGATCCGGATGGCCCCCGTCGGGCGATGGCCAGTCGATCTCGATAGCAGGCGTGATCCTGGGGCGAACTCCACAGGGCGTTCAACAGATTGAGACGCCTCGCTCTACTGACCCATCATGCGCTGGCAACGGAACCCATGATGGATAACACAATTACAAACCAAGTCTCTGATCGGAATAAAGCCGTGGATGCAGATGGCTATGTCTCAACGCGCTTTCGCAGCTATAACGACAAGAAAACTGCAATACCACTGATCCTCAGTTCAATAGAGGCAACGTTTTGCACCACGCGATGATCGCCATACAGGCTCTTCTTGTGGCACGGAGAGGAATAAGATTAGAAAATCTGTCGATAACATCGGCGGTTCGTTTCCGCCCTCCATCGGTTTGGCTAGTCCGTGACAATGGTGTTCGGTTGACTCGAGGCTGACCCGATTGAAACGTTGTCACGTTGTCCAACATGAAGAGGTTTTTTTTGAAGCTGTTTCCGCTCAGTTGGCACGTATTTTGAAGCTCACCTTTACGAGGCGGCAGGGCTGCCCACCGAAATTGATGCTGTTGCGGTCGATTTCGGCAATCCAAGTTTTTTCATGCAACTTCCTTGGGACCGAGCGTGTTGATGCGCCCGTTTTAAAATAATGAATCATTTCCACGTCCATCTGCGCGGCGCCACTTCTCCTGGCGTTCTCGGCTTCACTGTCCGCCACTGGAACAGGCAGCCGGCCCGGCTCGCGATCATCATGACCGCGATGCTCGCCTCCACGCTGGCTGACGTGCTGATGCCGATCTATTCGGGCCGTCTCATCGATGCTGTTGCCCGCGGCGCTACTGTGGAAGCAGGTTGGGATTTGGCTCTTGAAGCTTCCTCTATAACGATTGCGCTAGCGCTCGGTGCCATTGCCATGCGCCACATCGCCTTCATTGGCATTACCGAGCTTTTGCTGAAGATGATGTCCGATGTCGCGAACGAAGCGTTCCATCACGTCCAGCGCTTTTCGACAGACTGGCATGCGAACAGCTTCGCCGGCTCGACAGTGCGCAAGATAACGCGCGGCATGTCGGCGCTGGACCTCCTAAACAGCACTATACTACTCGCGCTGTTCCCGTCCTTTATCATTCTTATAGGTTCGACGGCAGTGCTCGGCTGGCACTGGCTGGTCATGGGCGTGATCTTTGCTTGCGGCTCTCTCATCTACCTTGCAATTTCGATTTCGCTGTCGCTCAGCTATGTTGCGCCGGCGGCGAGCCTTGCTAACAGATGGGACACAAAGCTCGGCGGCGCGCTTGCGGATGCGGTCAGCTGCAACGCTGTGGTCAAAGCCTTCGGCGCCGAGATCCGCGAAGACGAGCGGCTCGCAAATATCATGACCAAATGGCGGCACCGCACGCGCCGGACTTGGGTGCGCGGAACGATCATCGGCTCAACCCAAGGCATCACTTTGGTTGCGCTCAGGGTGGCGGTGATCGGATATGCCCTGCTTCTGTGGTCTCACGGACAGGTAACGCCGGGCCAGATAGCATATGTTCTCACGTCCTTCATCATCCTACATGGCTATCTGCGTGATGCCGGCATGCATGTCCGGAACGTGCAGCGCTCGGTTAATGATATGGAAGAACTGGTAGCCATCCACAATCAGCAGCTGGGTGTTGCCGATCGTCCAGAGGCCAAGCCGATCCGGATCACGAGTGGCCGCATCGATTTCGAGAACGTCCATTTCCGCTACGGCAACCATCCCCGGCCGCTCTACAGCGAATGTTCGCTGTCGATTGAGGCTGGCGAAAGGGTCGGGTTGGTTGGTCCCTCCGGTTCCGGCAAGACAACATTCGTGAAGCTCGTCCAGAGACTCTACGACCTGAGCGGCGGCCGGATCCTGATAGACGGCCAGGACGTCTCCGAGGTGACCCAAGAGTCGCTTCGTTCGCAAATCGCAATCGTGCAGCAGGAGCCGATCCTTTTCCACAGGTCGCTTGCCGAGAACATCGCGTATGGCCGGCCTGGCGCGAGCCAGGCCGAGATCGAGCACGCGGCAGGGCTGGCCTGTGCGCACGAATTCATCGCGCCCCTGCCGAAAGGCTATGGGACATTGGTCGGCGAACGAGGCGTGAAGCTCTCCGGCGGCGAGCGCCAGCGGGTAGCGATCGCGCGCGCCTTCCTCGCGAACGCGCCGATCCTTATCCTGGACGAAGCCACATCGAGCCTAGATTCGGAATCCGAGATGCTCATTCAAAAAGCGATGGATCGGTTGATGGTTGGTCGGACCACCCTTGTCATCGCACACCGGCTGTCGACGGTCCGCGCGCTCGATCGGCTGCTCGTCTTCAATCGTGGCCGCATCATCGAGGATGGCGATCATGCCGCGCTGATCGGTCTCGATGGCGGCATTTATCGCCGCCTCTTCGAACAGCAGGCGTTGGAACTAGCGAAGGGCCTTGCCTGAGCGCCAACCGGATTGCGCGAGGCGCCGGCCCGTTGCCGGAGAGGCCGTGGCCTGTGAGCGCTTACCGAACAAGCGCGGGTGGCGACCGCCGGCGTCGGCGCGGCCGGAACTGTCCGCCCGGTGGCGGACAGGAACGCGCGAAAGGAACACCGACTGAGTTGGTCGTATGCGCGGGGCACTGAATTTCCGCTTCTGCCGGCGATCTCACCAAAAGCGGCGGCAATATCGGCGGCCATTTGGGTGTTTGAAATGCGGGGCGCTCCCCTGCCGCCGTTACCCACATTTCGCTAAAGGAAATAGAAGTTAGCGCACATTGGGCGGCGCTTCCGGCCGGCTGGGAGCCCTGTTCTGCCCCGGCACATCAACACATCAAACTCTCTCCGGTTCCGAAGTTGTCTCTGCGGATACGGGGAGCGCAGGAATCTCCCGGCGCAGCCTTCGCTCAACTCTCGTCACCTGCTCCGGCGGATTGGATTCCGTCCCCTTGCTCACGAGCGGCAGCGGAGCACTAACTCGCAGGCCTCGTGTCTTTCTATACGGCCAATCGTACCGGAAGGAATTGGAATTCTCGCGCCCTCTGCGCGGGACGCGCTGAACGTTATTCACCAGATCGTCGAGTCCGCGAAATTGGCCCGCGGCCTTACGGCTCAACGCTTAACGACACTGTGGGCCTGTCCAGCACGGCTGGGCGGGCAGCGCGAGCTATCGCGCGTCAGCCATTCCGAAAGGTGTAGCCGTAACCGTTGATGGCCGGCGCGCCGCCGAGATTCGCGTAGAGAACTCTCGACCCCTCTGGAAAGAAGCCTCTCTGGACGAGGTCGATCATGCCTTGCATTGATTTGCCTTCATAAACGGGATCGGCAATCATGCCCTCGAGACGCGCGCACAGACGGATCGCCTCCTTGGTTTCCTCGGACGGGATGCCATAACGCGGGTAGGCGTAGTCCTCGAGCAACACCACGTCGTTCTCGACGAGTTCCGTTCCGAGCTCAACGAGCATCGCTGTACGTTGGGCAATCTTTAGCACCTGCGCCTTGGTCTTGGCGGGGGTGGCAGAGGCATCGATACCGACCACATTGCGCTGTCGACCGTCCTCGGCGAATCCGACGAGCATGCCGGCATGCGTTGAACCCGTGACCGTGCAAACGACGATGTAGTCGAAGGCAAACCCAAGCTGTTTTTCCTGGGCGCGCACTTCCTCCGCGAATCCCACATAACCGAGGCCTCCATTCGGGTGAACAGACGCCCCGGCTGGTATCGCATAGGGTCTGCCGCCCCTCGCCTTGACCTCATAGAGCGCTTGTTCCCAACTGTGGCGGATGCCGATGTCAAAGCCCTCGTCGACCAGGCGCACCTCTGCACCCATGATGCGGCTCAGGAGAATATTGCCGACCCGGTCATAGACGGCATCCTCATGGGGTACCCAGCTCTCCTGAACCAGCAGACATTTCATGCCGATCTTGGCGGCGACAGCGGCGACCATGCGCGTATGATTGGACTGCACGCCGCCGACGGTGACGAGCGTATCGGCATCTGACGCGATCGCGTCCGGGATGATGTATTCGAGCTTGCGCAGCTTGTTTCCGCCGAACGCGAGACCGGAGTTGCAGTCCTCGCGTTTGGCGTAGATTTCCACCTTGCCCCCCAGATGCTTGCCGAGGCGGTCGAGCTTCTCGATAGGCGTGGGTCCAAAGGTGAGCGGATAGCGTTCGAACTTTTCCAGCATGTCTTCTCCAGCAACACATGATCGAGTTCAATGAGCTATGCACCCAGCCAGTCCAAGAGGCGTGTTTGATTTGACGACAGCTGCGTTATGAGATGTTGCAGAAGAGCCTCATCATCATTTCCAGCGCCTCGCACGGAGACGAAGCAGCCCGCATCCCGGTGTGCTGCGACGGCTCTCATGCCTACGGAACCCAAATAGCTGCATCTCGCGCCATTAGACGTCCCGGGATGCGGTCACTTCTGCCCATGTCAAGCACACCTGTTCTTCAATGTTCAGCCCAAGGTCCGTGGTACCCGTCCGGTGAAGACCGCAGACGTGCGTGTCCGGCGGCCATGAGCGCTGCGGTGCAGGGTCAAGCTTTCGATGGGGAGACGCGATGATATTCTTCGAGGAGGAGTTTGACCTCCTCGATGCCTTCATCGGTGAAGGCCA
>NZ_JAMYRC010000030.1:0-90798 GCF_040321205.1 Mesorhizobium sp. M0496
GATGCCGATGAGCTTTCGCGCAGCTTTGCCGCTTTCATGGCAGCGCTGCGACAAACGCTCGGGCCTTCGCCGCGCGGCGTGGTGGCGGTCGACGGCAAATCGCTGCGGCGCGGCTACACCAAGGGTCGGGTCTTTATGCCGCCTTTGATGGTGAGCGTGTGGGACGCCGAGACGAGGCTGTCGATTGCCGCTGCCCGCGCGCCCGAGGGCGACGAGGTCACAGCCACGCTGGATCTTCTGAAGAGCTTGGATTTGAAGGGCTGCACGGTGACGGCGGATGCGCTGCACTGCCGTCCCGACACCGCCAAGGCGCTGATCGGCAAGAAGGCGCATTATGCGCTGGGGCTGAAAGGCAATCGTCCCAAGCTGTTCGCTGCGGCGGAGCGAAGCTTCGCCGCAGCTGCCGAGATCGCCTTCTTCGAGACCAGCGAAAGCGCGCATGGCCGCACCGAAACGCGAAGAGCCTCGGTCCTGCCGCTCAAACGGCTGCTCGATCCGCCGGCCTTTCCCGGCCTCAAGGCGATCGGCCGCATCGAGGCCTCGCGCAGCGTGGCAGGCGGCAAACCCACCACCTCGGTCCGCTATGTCGCGCTTTCCAAAGTGCTCATGCCCAAAAGACTGGCCGAGACCGTCAGAGCACATTGGACCATCGAGAACCAGTTGCACTGGAGCCTCGATGTCGTCTTCCATGAGGACGAGGCCCGAACCCGCAAGGATAACGGGCCGCAAAACCTGGCCATCATCAGACGCCTCGCCCAAAACATCTTGCAAGCCCATCCTCTCGACAAACCCATCGCCAGCAAGATGCGAAGAGCCAGATGGAACAGAGACTTCCTCTTCCAGCTCTTTACTCATATGCGATAGCCCTGCCGTGAACGGGGAGAAGGGAAAAGCGCGCGCTACATCCTCACCCGCTCCGACTTCGGATCGTACATCGGCTTCAATGACGCTTCCGCCGCAAAACGTTCGCCGGCGATCTCGATCTCGTAGGATGAGCCAAGCACATCCGCCTCGCTCTCGCCCTGGCACTTGATATAGCCCAGCCCGATGGCGCCGCCGAGATGATGGCCGTAATTGCCCGAGGTGATCGGACCGACGATCTTGCCGTCGCGCAGGATCGCTTCATTGTGGAAGAGCAAGGGTTGCGGGTCCTTCAGGCGGAACTGGACCAGCCGGCGTGACAGGCCGGCTTCCTTCTTCTTCAATACTGCATCGCGGCCGAGGAAATCGCCCTTGGCCGTCTTCACGGCGAAGCCGAGACCGGCTTCCAGCACATTGTCCTCATCGGTGATGTCATGGCCGAAATGCCGGAAGGCTTTTTCGATGCGGCAGGAATCCAGCGTGTGCAGGCCGCAGAGTTTTAGCCCGACATCGGCGCCGGCCTCGTCGATCGCTTCGAAAACATGGGCCGCCTGGTCGGTCGAGACATAGAGCTCCCAGCCGAGTTCGCCGACATAGGTGACACGGTGCGCACGGGCCAGGCCCATGCCGATCTCGATCTCCTGGAATGTGCCGAACGGGTTGGTCTCGTTGGAGAAGTCGTTCGGGCTCACCTTCTGGATCAGTTTTCGCGCATCCGGTCCCATCAGGCAGAGCACGCTTTCGGCAGCGGTGACATCTGTGATGACGACGAATTCGTCGGTCAGATGCTTGCGAAGCCAGGCGAGGTCACGCTGCAGCGTGGCGCCTGGCACGACGAGGAAGAAGGCCGTCTCCGACAGCCGCGAGACGGTCAGGTCGCTCTCGATACCGCCGCGCTGGTTGAGCATCTGGGTGTAGACGATCTTGCCCGGCGCGACGTCCATGTCGTTGGCGCACAGTTTTTGCAGGAAAGCGCAGGCGTCGCTGCCCTCGACACGGATCTTGCCGAACGAGGTCATGTCGAACAGGCCGACCTTGTTCCTGACCGCGAGGTGCTCGTCGCGCTGGTTGTCGAACCAGTTCTGGCGCTTCCAGGAATAGCGGTATTCGCGCTCCTGGCCCTCGCGGGCAAACCAGTTGGCGCGCTCCCAGCCGGCGGCTTCGCCGAACACGGCGCCGCGCGCCTTCAGATGCTCATGCAGCGGCGAACGCCTGACATTCCGCGACGTCGCCATCTGTCGGTAAGGGAAATGGTCGGCATAGAGCAGGCCGAGCGTTTCGGAGACGCGCTCCCGGAGGTAGCGGCGGTTCTTCTGGAACGGCTGGGCGCGGCGGATGTCGACTTCCCAGAGATCGAATGGCGCTTCGCCATCATTGATCCACTGCGCCAGCGCCATGCCGGCGCCGCCGGAGGAGACGATGCCGATCGAATTGTAGCCGGTCGCCATCCAGTAGCCGGACAACTCCGGCGCCTCGCCAAGATAGTAGCGGTCGTCGGGCGTAAAACTCTCCGGACCGTTGAAGAAGGTGTGGATGCCGGCGGTCGCCAGCATCGGCATGCGGTTGACGCCCATTTCAAGGATCGGCTCGAAATGATCCATGTCCTCGGGCAGTTGGTCGAAGCAGAAATCCTCGCGGATGCCGTCCATGCCCCAGGGCTTGGCCACCGGCTCGAAGGCGCCCAGCATCATCTTGCCAGCGTCTTCCTTGTAGTAGGCGCATTCGTCCGGCACGCGCAGCACCGGCAGCCGGCCGAGGCCGGGGATCGGCTCTGTGACGAGATAAAAATGCTCGCAGGCGTGCAGCGGGATGGTAACGCCGTTCTGCGCGCCCAGTTCGCGCGCCCACATACCGGCGCAGTTGACGACGATGTCGGCCTCGATAGTGCCTTGTTCCTCGCCCTGTGCCCAGGAAACGCCGGAGACGCGTCCGGCGCTGGTGTGGACCTTGGTGACCTTCACATTCTCGACGATGGTGGCGCCGCGTTGGCGGGCGCCCTTGGCCAGCGCCATGGCGATGTTGGCGGGGTCGCACTGGCCGTCGAGCGGCAGATGCACGGCGCCGACGACGTCCGAGACATTCAGATGTGGGTACATCTGCTTGACTTCATTGGGGGAAATCTCGCGGACATCGACATCGAAGGCGCGCGCCAGCGACGCCTGCCGGTAAATCTCGTGCTTGCGCTCCTCGGTCAGCGCCACGGTGATCGAGCCGATCTGGCGCATCCCGGTGCCGACCTCGGTCTCGGCTTCCAGTTTGACGTAGAGATCGGCGGAATATTTCGCCAGCCGGGTCATGTTCTGCGAGCCGCGCAACTGGCCGATCAGGCCGGCGGCGTGCCATGTCGTGCCCGATGTCAGCTGCTTGCGTTCCAGGAGCACGATGTCGGTCCAGCCAAGCTTGGCCAGGTGGTAGGCGACCGAACAGCCGGAGACGCCGCCGCCGATGATGACGGCCCTCGCTTTAGTTGGGATGGCTTTGGTCGGGATGGCCTTGGCGGTCATGCGGCCTCGCGGCGATAGCTGGAAGCAAAGCGGCGCAGCCGAAGCGCTGCTTCTTGCAGCACGGGCTCTGGCTGGCAGAGGCTGATGCGGATATGGCCGGCGGCGGCCTCGCCGAAGCTGGAGCCCGGCATCACGCCGACATTTTCCTTGTCGAGCAAGGCCCAGGCGAATTTCTCGTCATCGGGTTCGACGGCTGAGATATCGAGCATGACATACATGCCGCCCTCGGAACCGCGCACGGTGACATCGTTCATGCCGCGCACGGCATCGAGGAAGACGGTCCGGCGCGCGGCGTAGCGCTTGGCGATGTCGTTGACGCCATAACGGTTCTCCAGCGCTTCGGAACAGGCGATCGAGATGAAGGCCGGCAGGCCGTAGGTCGTCACCAGATTGAGATTGATCATCAGCGTGATCATCTCCTCCGGCCCCGTCAGCCAGCCCATGCGCCAGCCGGTCATTCCATGGCTCTTGGACATCGAATTGATGACCAGAGTGCGCTCGGCCATGCCGGGCAGCGAGCGCGGCGAGACGTGCTCGCCGCCACCCAGCGTCCAATAGACTTCGTCCGACAGCAGCCACAGGTCGTGCTCCCGGCATACTTCCGCCAACTGCTCCAGCCGCTCGCGCGAATAGACCGCACCGGTCGGGTTGTTCGGCGTGTTGATCAGGATGGCGCGCGTGTTCGGCCGGATTGCCGCGCGGATCATGTCGGCACGCGGCTGGAAGCCATCCTCGGCGGGTGTCTCGACGACGGTGAAATCCGCGCCTGCGGCGCTGAACGTGTTGGGATAGGTGGCGTAATAGGGCGCCACGACGATAGCGTGGTCGCCCTGGTCGAGTACCCCCTGCACGGCAGCGTAGAGCGCGGCCTGGCCGCCCGGCGTGGCGATGACCTGATCCGGCGACGTCTCGACGCCGGTGCAGGCGCTCGAGGCCGCCGCCATCGCCTTACGCAGGCGCGGCAAGCCGGGAAGCGGGGTGTAGTGATGATTGCTGCCGCGAACCGCGGTCACGCAGGCTTCGATCGTCTGCGAAGGCGTGTCGAAATCATGGTCGCCAACCGACAGCATGATGATGTGTTCGCCGGCCTCCTTGCGGGTCCAGGCGGCGAAATGGACTTCCCAGCCGTCCTTGCCAGAAGGCACGATGCCGGAAATGCGCGATGATGATCTAGGCATGCAAAACTCCCGAAATTTTGTAGCCGGCCTGTTCGAGCCGGTCGCGCAGAGCGGCGATATGCGGCGGTCCGACTTCGCAGCAGCCGCCAACGATGCTGGCGCCAGCCTCCACCCAGCCGATCGCCTGGTCCGCATAGGCGTCCGGGCCGAGATCATGGCGGGCATGCAGCACGTCGACGGTGCCGCCGTGCTTGAGTGCTTCGGTCGAGGTGAAGCCATTGGCATAGGCGCCGACCGGGCCGCCGAGGTTGATCAGTTCAGGCAAGGCTGCGGCGATTGCTTCCGGCCGGCAGCAATTGACCAGCCGCGCCGCGACGGTCAGGCCGTCAAGCGCGCCTGCCGCGGCGGCTATTGCCTCGCCGCTGCGCAGCCGCGGTTTGCCGTGATCGGCCAGCGTCCACGACACCCAAACCGGCTTGCCGCTTTCCGATGCAGCGGTGACGGCCGCGCGGGCTTCGTCCGCCGACGCCATGGTTTCACACAGGAACAGATCGACGCCTTCGGCCTGCTCGGCAACGATGCGGCGGTAGATGTCGAGCGTCTCCTCGAAGGAAATGGTCAGTGCCGGCGCATAGCTGCCGAACAGCGGCGACAGGCAGCCGGCAATCGCGGTGTCGCCAGCCTCGTCGCGGGCTTGCCTGGCCAATTCGATGCCGCGCTTCTGCAAAGGCTTGAAGAGGTCTTCCGCGCCTTCGCGCGCCAGGCGTTCGGGTGTCGCCGAATAGGTGTTGATGGTGATGACACGGGCGCCGGCACGGATGAATTCCGCGTGCAGATCACGCACCAGATCCGGTTCGTCGATCAGTACCCTGGCCGACCATAGCGGTGTCGGCTCGGACTTGCTGCGGCGGACCAGTTCCTGGCCCATGCCGCCATCGGTGAGGATGACGTTCTTCATGCGCGCAGCCTCTCGTTCTTCGGATCCCATAGCGGCTCATCTTTCTGCACGGTCGCCTGGAAACGGTCGCCGAAGATTTCGACCTCGACGGTCGTGCCGGGTTCGGTCAGGTCGGCGCGCAGCATGCCGAGCGCGATCGATTTATCGATGCGATGGCCCCAGCCGCCCGACGTCGTCTCACCAACGATCCGCCCGTCATGCCACAGCGTCGACATAAAGGGAGCGTCGCAGTCGCCGGGATTCTCGACGACCAGCGTGACGAAGCACTTCTTCACGCCCTGTTGTTTTTCGTTCAGCAACGCCGCCTTGCCGCGGAACTCGGGCTTATCCCATTTGACGAAGCGCTCGAGCCCGCCTTGCAGGATCGAATAGTCGGTCGAAAGGTCGCCCTTCCAGGTGCGGTAGCCTTTTTCAAGCCTGAGCGAATCCAGAGCATACATGCCGAACGGCTTGAGCCCATGCTGCTGTCCGGCCGCGCAGATGGCGTCGAAGATGGCGGCGGTGTCGTCAACCCTGGTGTGGATTTCCCAGCCGAGTTCGCCGGCGAAGGAGACGCGCACAAGCTTCGCCCACCGACCAGCGATTTTCGTCTCCTGATGCGTCAGCCATGGCAGAGTGAGGTCAGCCTCGCAGACATCGGCGAGGATTTTCCGCGAGTTAGGGCCGGCCAGGATCTGGGTCGAGAATTCCTCGGTCCGGTCGATCAGCTTGAACGGCGCATCCTTGGGCATGCGCGATTTCAGCCATTCGAAATCATGCCATTGCGCGACCGCGGCGGTGATCAGCGTCATCACATTCTCGTCGTGGCGCACGACTGACATTTCGGTGACGATGCGGCCCTTATCGTCGGCAAAATAGACCAGGCCGATGCGGCCGGGCTTGGGCACCAGCCCGGTGACCTGCAGGCTCAGCCATTCGGCGGCACCCGGCCCTTCGAGATTGAAGCGGGAGAAGCCCGGCAGGTCCAAAATGCCGGCGGCATCGCGCACCGCCAGGCACTCCTCGCGCACGCGATGTTGCCATGGCCCGTCGCGGCGGAAGGTCAGCGTCGCTTCCTCCGAAACATCATCGCCATCTTTCGCGTACCAGGTGGCGCGCTCCCAGCCATTGTAGGCGTCGAAGCAGGCGCCGAACGCCTTGATACGATCGTGGATCGGCGACAGTTTGCGGTCGCGCCCTTCCGGCCAGGCATGGCGTGGAAACTGGATTGCGTATTCGTTGCCGTAGATCTCCATGCCCTTGGCGACACAATAGTCCGGCGCCGAGGCAAAGGAGGTGAAGCGGCGCGGATCGCACGACCACATGTCCCATTCGGTCTGGCCCTCTGTCACCCATTCGGCCAGTACCTTGCCGGCGCCGCCGCCCTGGGCGATGCCGAAGGTGAAGACGCAGGCCTCGAAGGCGTTGGGAACGCCGGGCATCGGCCCGATCAGCGGATTGCCGTCCGGCGTGTAGGGGATCGGCCCGTTGATGACCTTGGACAGGCCGGCGGTGCCCAGGATCGGCACGCGGGCGACGGCGTCGGCCAGATAATGTTCCAGCCGGTCGAGATCGTCGGGGAACAGCTGGAAGGAAAAATCCTCCGGCATCGGATCATTGTGGGTGGCCCAATGCGCGCGGCAATTGCGCTCATAGGGGCCGAGGTTCATGCCGTTCTTCTCCTGGCGCAGATAGTAAGAGGTGTCGACGTCGCGCAGCAGCGGCAGTTTTTTGCCCTGTTCCTTCGACCACGCCGCCAGCTCGGGGATTTCCTCGAACAGTATATACTGATGGCTCATCACCATCATCGGTACCTCGCGGCCGAACATCTTGCCGACTTCGGCGGCGCGATAACCGGCGGCGTTGACGACGATCTCGCAGCGGATCTCGCCTTGTCCCGTCTCGACCACCCATTCGTCGTTCTCGCGGCGCACGCCTGTGACCGGGCAGAAACGGATGATTTTTGCGCCCATGTCGCGCGCGCCCTTGGCCAAGGCCTGGGTGAGTTGCGCTGGATCGATGTCGCCATCGCTCGGGTCGTAGAGCGCGCCTTTCAGATCATGCGTCTCGATGAACGGGTAGCGGCGCTTGATCTCGTCGACGCCGACAATGTCGATGTCCATACCCTGGTAGCGGCCCATGCCCTTGGCGCGCTGGAACTCCTGCATACGCTCGACGGAGTGGGCAAGGCGCAGCGAGCCGGTAACGTGATAGTTCATAGGATAGTCGACCGCTTCGGCCAGTCCGCGATAAAGCTCGGTCGAATAGCGCTGCATGTTCATCAGCGACCAGGACGAGGAGAAGGTCGGCACGTTGCCTGCGGCATGCCAGGTCGAGCCGGAGGTTAGCTCGTTCTTTTCCAGAAGCACGCAGTCGGTCCAGCCCGCCTTGGCGAGATGATAGAGCGAGGAGGTGCCGACGGCACCGCCTCCGATGATCACCACGCGCGCCGTGCTCGGCAAACCCGCCATGTTCTTCTCCCACACATTCACTTAGTAGACTGGTGGCGAAACCACCCAGATGACAATTGCCGGCTCGGAACCCGGATTGCGCCAGCGGTAGGGCTTGCCTTCGAAGCGAAAGGAATCGCCCTCGCCAAGCCGATGCCAGACGCCCGCTATCTCGATATCGAACAGTCCGGACGCGACGTATCCGGCTTCCTCGGTCGGCCGCTGCGCCTCGGCCTTCAGTTCCGCGCCCGGCGCGAAGACCGACCGCACCATCTCGAAGCTACCGCCGAGATCGGGCGACAGAAGCTCCTCCACCAGGCCGGATTCGCTTGTGCCAAGCGTCCGGCGCCGGCCGGCGCGCACAACCACGCCGCGCTCGCTTTCGATAGGCACGTCATGGCTGAAGAACAGGCTGATCGGTACACCGAACAATTCGGCGAAGGCCCTGAGATCACTGAGCGACGGCGTCGACAGGCCGCGTTCGACCTGGCTGACCCAGCCGACCGAACGGCCAAGCTTCAGGCCGATCTCGGCCAGCGTCAGTCCGCGCGCCTTGCGCAGCGCCCTGATGTCGCTGGCCAGCACGCGTTCGTCAGGTCCCTGCAATGTTCTTGCGATAGGCGAAGGCAAAGCGCTCACTTCGTGAAAAATTCCAGATGAATTTCATGAGAAATCAAGCGCATGAAAAAATCAAGCGGATTTTCACGCATGCTCAAGATTTGCTTGCACGATTTTGACGGTTCATGCAAAGGCTCGGGCACGAACGGCGAGTGGGGACGTCTGGTCGAGACGAGGGTTAAGGGACGGCCCATGCTGGAAAACACCACCCGAATTGCGGGCGAAGCCGAGATTGTCGACGAGGCGATCCTGTCGCGCCGTTCGGTGCGCGCATTCCTGCCCGACATGGTCGACGACGACACCATTCGTGCCATTCTGGAGGTTGCGGCGCGGGCTCCGTCGGGCACCAACATGCAGCCCTGGAAGGTCTACGTCACCAAGGGCGAGACCAAGCGGCGGATATCAGACGCCATTCTCAATTCTGGCATTCGCGCCGAAAAAGCCGACTGGGACGAGTACCGCTACTATCCCACCCAGTTCTTCGAGCCGTATCTGACCCGGCGCCGCGCCAACGGCTTCGGCCTCTATGGCGCGCTCGGCATCGGCCGCCGCGAGGTCGACAGGATGCGCGCCCAACACGACCGTAACTTCGTCTTTTTCGACGCGCCGGTCGGCATGATCTTCACCATCGACCGCCGGCTCAACCAGGGCTCGTGGATCGACTACGGCATGTTCCTGCAGAACATCATGGTCGCGGCGCGGGGCAGGGGTTTGCATACCTGCCCACAAGCGGCGTTCGCGCCCTACCACCGGCAGATCAGGCCGGTGCTCAACATTCCCGACGAGGAGATCGTCGTTTGCGGTATGGCGCTTGGCCATGAAGACACGTCAAAACCTGAAAACACCTTCCGCACCGATCGCGTGCCGCTGGAAGAGTGGGTGACGTTCAGCGAATAAGCCGGCCGGCTAGGAACCCGGGTGGTAGGTAGGCAAGCAGCGCACAGAGCGTGATGACGCCATCGATCACGACCAGGAGGCGGAAGTCGTCGGCGAGAGGCCGGCCGCCTACTGCACCTCGTAGCCGACTTCCTCGCTGGCGTGACAGAGCGCCTTCCAGAATGAGCGCGCGAAGGAGCGGAAGACATAGATGTCGAACTGGTCGGCGCCGGTGCGCTGGAGCTGGGCGAAGACGTCGTGATGGGTGGTCGAACGGCCGGCGCCGACCGGAAAGGCCGGCAGCGAAAAGTCGATGGCGAAGAACTTCGCCAGCACCCATTCGGCCTTCGGCCCGGCGATGCGGATAGCGGTGCGGCCATGCGAGAGGTCGGTGACGGTACCAATGGCCGGGGTAACCACCTTGGCAAAGGCCGCGGCCAGCCCTTCGGCCTCGTCGGCAACGGTGAACTTTCCCGGCGCGAAGCCGAACACCGACTTCACGCCGTCGCTCAAGCCGCCGCCAGCACCATCGGGTAGAGCAAGCCCGGTGACGCTGCGGATGGCTGCAATCAGCTTCTTCTCCTCGCCGGGCCAAGCCGCGAGCTGCACGATCGAGCCAGGCGTCGTTTCGGTCAGGATGATTTCGACGCCATGCTCGAAATTGCCGTGCGAGCCGACGTGAAATTCCGGCTCGAGTGGCGATTGACGCTCAACCATGCATGCGGCTCCCGTCCGGATCGAAGAAGTGGTTGGAGACGATCTCGACCGGTCCGAACCGGTTGCGCAGGGGATCGGAGACATGGGCGCGTGTGCCTTGCCTTGCGTTGCCGCCCTTGACCAGCGCCAGCGCTATATGCTTGCCGAGCGCCGGCGAATAGCAGCAGGCGGTGATGTGACCGATCGAGCCGTGCGGATTGGCTTCGTCAACCTCCTCGACGATGTGCGCGCCGCCATTGAGCGGCCGGTTGTCGAGGGCGATCAGGCCGACCAGTTCCAGGCGGTCAGATGCGATCAGGCCTTCGCGATCCATCATCGCCGAGCCGATGAACGGCTTCTTCTTCGACAGCATCCAGTCGAGATGCAGATCGCGCGCCGTCGTGCGGCCGTCGATCTCGGCGCCGGTGACATGCCCCTTCTCGATGCGCATCGTGCCCAGTGCTTCAAGACCGTAGGTGACGAGCCCGAACGGCCTGCCGGCCTCGACCAACGCTTCCCAGACATGGGTGCCGTAGCCGGCGCCGGAATAGACCTCGAAGGCCATTTCACCGGAGAAGGAGAGCCGGCAGATCATAACCGGCACGCCTGCTATCTCGCCACGCACGATGCCCATGAAGGGCAAGGTGGCATTGTCGACCGACGTGCCGGTGACACAAGCGGCGAGGATCTGCCTGGCCTTCGGCCCGCCGATCGCGGCACCCGCCCATTCGTCGGTCACCGAGGTGACGTGCACTTTCAGGTTCGGCCAGATCACGTCGAGGAAATACTCCAGATGCTGCATCACCTTGCCAGCGTTGGCCGTGGTGGTGGTCATCAGGAAATCCTGCTCGCCGAGCCGCCAAGTGGTGCCGTCGTCGAAGGCGAGGCCGTCCTCGCGCAGCATCAGCCCGTAGCGCGCCTTGCCGACGGCCAGCGTCGAAAACATGTTGGTGTAGACGCGGTCGAGAAACGCTGCGGCGTCGGGCCCTTGCACCGCAATCTTGCCCAGTGTCGAGACATCGACGATGCCGGCGCTGTCGCGCGTCGCCTTGGCCTCGCGGACATAGGCCTGTTCGACCGTTTCGCCGGCAAGGCCGTAGATCATCGGCCGGTACCAGAGGCCGGCGGAGTACATCGTCGCGCCATTGGCGACGTGCCAGTCATGCATCGGCGTCAGCCGCTCGGGCTTCAGGTCGCCAAAACGCTCCGCCGCCAGCGAGCCGATCGACACCGGCGCAAAGGGCGGCCGGAAGCGCGTCGTGCCGACCTCGGGGATCGGCTTGCCCAGCGCTTCGGCCATGATGGCAAGGCCAGGCACGTTAGAGCTCTTGCCCTGGTCGGTCGCCATGCCGAGCGTTGTGTAGCGCTTCAGATGCTCGACCGAGACGAAGCCTTCGCGGTGAGCCAGCCGCACGTCCTCGGCCGTGACGTCGTGCTGGAAGTCGACAAAGCTCTTGCCGTTGGCCCTGATCTCGAACACCGGCGCCGGATCGGGATCGCCGGGTGCTGCCTCAACCGTAGGCAGCACGGCGGGTGTGCTCTGCCCGCCGGCGGCGGCGAGGCCGGCGGCGCGTCCTTCGGCGAGCGCTTCGAGCGTCGAAAAACTGCCGGTGAAGGCACCGGCGCCGATCCATTGCTGTGTGGGCCACTTTTGTGTCGGCTTCGGCGGCAGAAAGGCTTGCCGCGCGGCGTTCCATTCCGCCTTGGCGCCGGCCTGGCTGGCCAGATGGATGGTCGGCGACCAGCCGCCGGACATCAGCAGGCAATCGGCATGGATGCTGCGCGCATCGCCGATGAGCGCGCCATTGGTCATGTCGAAGCGTTGCAGCTTGAGGCTGGACAGCGCCTTGCCGCCTTCGGTGGCGACGACCGCATGGCCGGCGAAGATTTCGGCTTCGGCTTCGGCGGCCAGCTTGCGCATCTCTGGCGAAAGTTCCGGCCTGACATCGGCGATGGCGACGACCGCGGCACCGGCTTTCTTCAAGGCGACGGCCGCCCGATAGGCGCTGTCATTGTTGGTGAACAGCGCGATCTTCTCGCCCGGCAGCACGCCGAACTCGTTGGCATAGCGCTCGGCTGCATGTGCCAGCATCACGCCTGGCCGGTCATTGCCGGGGAAGACCAGCGGGCGCTCAAAAGCACCGGTGGCCAGGACCACGGATTTGGCGCGGATCGCCCAGTAGCGATGGCGCGGCTCGCCCTTGCCGGGCTGGTCCTTGTGGTCGCTGACCCGTTCGAGCGCGGCAAGCGTGTTGTTGTCGTAATAGCCCCACACCGTGGTGCGCGGCAAAAGCCGGACATTGTCGCGGCCCTCGAGCTGGGCGACGGTGCGGCGGGCCCAGTCGCCGGCCGGCGCACCGTCAATCGTTTCGTCGGACCAGTTGGCCGAACCGCCGAAACGCGGCTCGAGATCGGCCAGCATGACGCGCGCGCCCTGATCGGCGGCGGCCTTGGCGGCCATCAGGCCGGCCGGGCCGGAGCCGACCACCAGCACGTCGCAAAAGGCGTTCATGCGCTCGTAGCGGGCCGGATCCTTTGCCGATCCGGCGCTGCCGAGACCGGCGGCGCGGCGGATGAAGTGCTCGCAGAACATCCAGAAGCGCGTGCCCTTGAGCGGACCGAACACCGGTCCCATGAAGGTCTTGTAGTAGAAGCCGGCCGACAGGATCTTGCCGCCAAGCTGGTTGACGGCGTTGATGTCCCAGGCAAGCGACGGAAAACGGTTCTGGCTGATGGCAACCAGCCCGTCATGGATCTCGACCATGGTCGCCGGAATGTTGGGCTCGCGAACCTCACCCTTCAGGACCGTCACCAGGGCGTTGGGCTCCTCGACACCGGCAGTCAGCAATCCGCGCGGGCGGTGGTGTTTGAACGAGCGGCCGTAAAGGGTGACGCCCTTGGCCAGCAGTGCCGATGCCAGCGTGTCGCCGGCATGGCCGGTATAGGGCGCGCCGTCAAAGGTGAAGCGGATGGTTTTCAGCCGGTCGATGCGGCCGCCGGTGTCGGTGCGGCGCGGGCTCATGACTTGCCCTCCGCCTTGCGGCGCGCGGCCGAGGTGTGATCGCCGCGCCCATGATCACCCCTTACGAAGGCGACGCTCAAAATCTCATGCGTCAGCGTGTTGCGCACGACCCGCAGATGCGCGCGGCAACCGCCGGAATGTTGCCAGATCTCATTGTGGTCACCGGCCGGATTCAGCCTGTCATAGACATAGGCGTTCCACGCCTCGAAATTCTGCGAGGCGGGGTCGGGACGCTCACGATTGCCGTCACCTTGATAGGTGAACTCGATGACGTCGCGCGGGCCGCAATAGGGGCAAGTGATCAACATTGGATTTTATTCTTCTTGTTTGACCATGATCTTATCGGAAAACCGGCATCCACTTTTCCGGATCATGGTCTAATGCAGCCGCGGGTTTGCACCCTGGCCCTTGTCGTCGATCACCAGGCCGCGGTGGAAGCGGTCGAGGGTGAAGGGTGCGTTGAGGTCATGCGACTGGTCCTTGGCGATGGTCCAGGCGAAGCACCAGCCGGAAGCCGGCGTCGCCTTGAAGCCGCCATAGCACCAGCCGCAGTTGAGATACATGCCGGGCAAGGGACCGGCGGTGATGATCGGCGAGCCGTCCATCGACATGTCGCAGACGCCGCCCCAGGAGCGCAGCATGCGCACGCGGGCAAGGCCCGGAAACAGCGCCAGCATCTCGCTCATCACCTCGTCGACGACAGGCAGATTGCCGCGCTGGGCGTAGCTGTTGTAGCCGTCGATGTCGCCGCCATAGATGAGGCCGCCCTTGTCCGATTGCGACATGTAGAAATGGCCCATGCCGAAGGTGACAACCGTGTCGATGAAGGGTTTCAGCGATTCGGTGACGAAGGCCTGCAGCACATGGCTCTCGATCGGCATCGTCTCGATGCCGGCCAGCTGCATGACGCGTCCGGTGCTGCCGGCAACCGCGACAGCCACCTTCTTGGCGCGGATGTCGCCACGCGAGGTGGTGACGCCGGTGACGCGGTCGCCGTCGCGCAGGAAGCCGGTGACCTCGCAATTCTCGATGATGTCGACGCCGCGACGGTCGGCGCCGCGCGCATAGCCCCAGGCCACCGCATCGTGGCGGGCGGTGCCGGCGCGCCGCTGCATCAGGCCGCCGACCACCGGAAAGCGTGCGCTGTCGGAGATGTCGAGCGCCGGGATCAGGCGCTTGATCTGCGCCGGCGTCATCAATTCCGCATCGACGCCGAGATGGCGCATGGCATTGCCGCGCCTTGCATACTCGTCGAACTGGGCCGGCGTGTGTGCCAGGTTCAGGCAGCCGCGCTGCGAGAACATGACGTTGTAGTTGAGGTCGTGCGAGAGGTTCTCCCACAGCTTCATCGAATGTTCGTAGAAGCGGGTGTTGGCCGGCAGCAGATAATTCGAGCGCACGGCCGTCGTGTTGCGGCCGACATTGCCAGAGCCGAGCCAGCCCTTTTCCAGCACGGCGACATTGGTGATGCCGTGTTCCTTGGCGAGATAGTAGGCGGTGGCCAGCCCGTGACCGCCGCCGCCGATGATGATGACATCATAGGATGCCTTCGGGTCCGGCTTGCGCCATGCCGGCTTCCAGTCCTTGTTTCCCTTGAGCGCGTTCGCGAGCAGCGAAAAGGCCGAGTACTCTGCCATCATTGTCATCCGGTTCGGGCAATGCGGCAGACTATAGAGCAGGCCGCATCGGCAAAGCCAATATTGCGCCATGGCCTTTCGACTGGCCGACGCCTGTGTGATCGGATGGGCCAGCGATGGTTGCGACGGCTTGCCCCATGATATGGCCGTCTCTATCAAGGACAGGCTTTCAAATTGCCTTTGCCGCACGAGTCGCCGTCAAAATCATGATTTTCCGATTGCTTCGCCGCATTTTGATTCTCGCGCTCGTTTTCTCGGCGCCGCCCTCGTTCGACGCCATGGCGCAAGCGCTCGGCCAGGGCGCCGCCGGACTGATCACCGATCAGCAGAAAGTCATTCAGGGCCTGACGGCCAAGACTGACGACCTCGACAAGAAGATACAGCAGGACGGTGAGGACGATGCCTCGCTGGTGGATGTCCGTCTGCAGCTGGAGGATCTGTCGCGGGCGGCACTCACCAGTGCGCTGGCGTTCCGTTCTCGCCTCACCGATATCAACAATCGGATCGAGATGCTGGGTCCGTCGCCCGCGGCGGGCCAGCCGCAGGAGCCCGACATAGTGACCGGCGAACGCCAGGCGCTGGCGTCGGAAAAGGCCGAGATCAACGCGGTCGTCGCCAGCGCGCAGAACCTGTCGATCCGCATCAGCGGGCTGATCGACAGGATCGGCAACATACGCAGCGAGCTATTCCGCAACCTTTTGACCAAGCGCTACGTGCTGTCCGATGCCCTGAGCCCGCAGGTCTTCTCCGACGCCCAGGACGAATATGCCAACCTGTACAAGGCTGTGTCGTCCTGGCTGAGCTTCGCTTTCAAGTTCAAGTTCCAGGCCATCCTGGCAGCGACCTTCGTGGCGCTCGGGCTGGCGCTGGTGCTGCTGGTCGGCGGCAGGCGGCTGTTCGGACGCGTGTTCGAAGCCGATCCTTCCAACGAGGATCCGTCCTATCTCAGCCGCTTGTCGGTGGCCTTCTGGTCGACATTGCTGCCGTCGCTGGCGGTCAGCGTGTTTCTCGCCTCCACGGTGTTCTTTTTCAACTATTACAATGTGTTACGCGGCGACATCGGTGTCTTCCTGAATGCGCTGGCGGCCGTCATCGCGGGGGTGTTCTGCGTCAACCGGCTGACCAATGCGGCGCTCGAGCCGCGGCTGCCGAACTGGCGGCTCATTCCCGTCGAAACCGGCCCGGCGCGCTGGCTGGTGCGGCTGACGACCGCCATGGCCGTGGTCATCGGCGTCAACTATTTCCTGTCGATCGTCAACGACAAGATGGGCTCGCCGTTGTCGCTGACCATCGCCCGCAGTTTTGGCGCCACCATCATCGTCGGCGTCATCCTGATCCTGATGGCGATGCTGAGGCCGTTCAAGGCGCGTGATGGAAGCTGGCGGCCGTGGCCGGCATGGCTGCGCTACACATCGCTTGCGCTTGGCCTTTTCACCATCATTGCCGCGCTGCTCGGCTATATCGGCCTTGCCTTGTTCGTGTCGCTACAGGTCGTGGTTACCGGCACCGCGTTGATCACCGCCTATATCGGCTTCCTGTCGGCGCGCGCGATCGGCGAGGAGGGCGCTTTCGCCAACACATCCGTCGGGCGCTGGCTGTCGGCCAATTCCAGCTATGAGGATACGGCTCTCGACCAACTCGGCCTCGTCGTCAGCGTCGCCATCAATGTGATGATCGTGCTGGTGTTCCTGCCGCTGATCCTGCTGATGTGGGGCTTCCAGCCCGGCGACATCCAGGCCTGGGCCTACAAACTGGCAACCGGGATCAATATCGGTTCGGTGACGATTTCGGTCACCGGCATCCTTTCGGGCATCGTCGTCTTCATCATCGGCTATTTCCTGACGCGCTGGTTCCAGGGTTGGCTCGACGGTTCGGTGATGGCACGCGGCAAGGTCGATACCGGGGTACGCAATTCGATCAGGCTGGCGGTCGGCTATGCCGGTGTCGCGCTGGCGGCGCTGGTCGGCATCTCTGCAGCGGGCATCGATCTGTCCAGTCTGGCACTGGTTGCCGGCGCTCTTTCCCTCGGTATCGGTTTTGGCCTGCAGAATGTGGTGTCCAATTTCGTTTCCGGCCTGATCCTTCTGGCCGAGCGGCCGTTCAAGGTCGGCGACTGGATCGTCGCCGGCGATGTCAGCGGTACCGTGAAGAAGATCAGCGTGCGCGCAACCGAGATCGAAACCTTCCAGCGGCAATCGGTGATCCTGCCCAATTCGAACCTGATCAACAACGCAGTCGGCAACTGGACGCACCGCAACAAGCTTGGCCGCATCGACATCAAGGTCGGCGTCGCCTATGGCAGCGACGTCAAGCAGGTTCATGCCGTCCTGCTGGACATCGCACGCGGCCATCCGCTGGTGCTGAAGAATCCCGAACCCTTCGTGCTGTTTTCCAATTTCGGGCCCGCCGCACTCGAATTCGAGATCCGCGTGTTCCTGGCCGATGTGATGAACGGCAACGTCGCGCAAAACGACATCCGATTTGCCGTGCTCGAAAAATTCAGCGGCGAGCACATCGAGATTCCCTCGACGCCGCGCGCCGTCGTCGAAGTCCACAAGCCCAAGGCCTGGCCGACCGACGACGACAAGATCGAGGCCGACTTCGCCGAACAGGAGCAGGCCAGGGTAGAGGCCGCGGCCGAAGCGAAACGGGCCGCCAAGACGGGGCGCAAGCTGCGCAAACCCGATCCCGACTAGGGGTATGTCGATGTTCAGCCAGCCTGCCCGGCTAAAGCCAATTGCGGCATGAATGCGGCATTCAGTTGCGGTTCAGCTTCCATCTCATATAAGCTCCCATGCAAAGGCGAAAATGCCTTGCGAAATGCAACAGAGGCGGTGGGAACACCGATATTGCAACATGTGGAAGTCTCTCGTCGCTGCCGTCGCCCTGGTCGCCGCCATCGGCTCGGCCCATGCCGCAAGCGCGGTCAACAAGGACGCCGAGACCCGCACGCTGATCGTGACGGAGGGCGGCAGCAAGACTGACCTTGCGCTGGCCGGTGGCGAAACGGTCGAGTTCTGCCCGAATGGCTGTTTCGTCACCTTGCCCAATGGCGACCTCGAAGCCCTGACCGGCTCGGAAACGGTCGAAATCTCAGGCGGCGTCGCCCGCATCAAGTAATTTTGGTGGCATGATTGGAAAGGCCGGGCATTTGCTCGGCCTTTTATCGTTTCCGGTATCGATTGTTTAACAATGACGCCGGAAATACCACCACGGCAGCCGTCTACAACCGTGCGTTTTAACGTTCGCTACGCCGTTCCCCGCTATACCAGCCTCAAGACGCCGAAAAGCGGCGCGCAACGAGATCCGGGGTTCCGGAACATACGCGGGCAGGGCAGGACAGACATGGATGCGCGGTCGGACAGGAACGCAATACCGCTTGCGGTCGATCTCGACGGCACGCTGATCGCGACCGACCTGTTGTGGGAAGGGCTGTTCATCCTTCTCAAGAAGAACCCGCTCTATATTTTCCTCGTGCCCTTCTGGGCGGCCGGTGGCCCGGCGCGGTTGAAGCAGGCGATCGCGCAGCGCATCGACATCGATCCGGCATCGCTGCCCTATCGTGAGACGCTGCTTTGCCGCCTTCGGACCGAGCACGCCGAGGGCCGCAAGATCGTGCTGGCGACCGGTACGCCGCGCAAGTTCGCGAACGCCATCGCTGCCCATCTCGGCATTTTCGATCGGGTGCTGGCCACCGACGGTCTCGCCAATCTCACCTCGGGCAGGAAGCGGGCCTCGCTGATCGCGGCCTATGGCGATGGCGGCTTCGACTATGCCGGCAACAGCCGCCACGACCTCCAGGTCTTCGACGCCGCGCGCAACGCGATTGTCGTCGCGTCCGACCGCCATGCCGCGCGCTGGCAGATGGCACACGGCGCCGAGACGATGCCGGTGCCGAAGCCAAATTTGCGGACCATCGTCAAGATGCTGCGCGTCCATCAGTGGCTGAAGAATTCGCTGATTGCAGTGCCGATGGTGCTCTCGCATGAATATTTCAACACCGATATGATCTGGGAATGCCTGCTGGCGTTCGTCTCGTTCAGCGCGGTGGCATCGGCCATCTACATCCTCAACGATTTCTTCGACCTCGCGCTCGACCGCAAACACCTCACCAAGCGCAATAGGCCGTTCGCCAGTGGTGCGCTGTCGATCCCGTTCGGCCTTGGCGCGATCGCGGTGCTTTTGGCGATCGGCGTCGGCACCGGGCTGTTCTTGTCGCCTGAATTCCTGGCCGTGCTCGGTGGCTACATGGTCGTCACCACGGCCTATTCGCTGTCGTTCAAACGCATGCTGCTGGTCGACGTACTGACGCTCGCCGGCCTCTACACGATCCGCGTCCTGGCCGGTGCGGCGGCGACCGGCGTCGACGTTTCGTTCTGGCTGCTCGCCTTCTCGATCTTCTTCTTCCTGTCGCTGGCGCTGGTGAAGCGCTTCGTCGAACTGCGCACCACCGCCATTCCACATGGCGAGCGCATTGCCGGCCGCGGCTATCGCACCGAGGACCAGGAGATCGTCGCCCAGGCCGGCGTGGCCTCGGCCTTCTCCTCGGCGCTGGTGCTGGCGCTCTACATGGACAGTGTCGCGGTGCGCGAGCTTTATCCGCATCCGTGGCTGATCTGGCCGCTGGCGCCGATCGTGCTTTATCTCACCATGCGTGTCTGGATCCTGGCGCGCCGCAACGAGATGCATGACGATCCGGTCGTCTTCATCATTCGCGACTGGCGCAGCCAGATCGTGGTGCTGATCGGCGCGGTGATGCTGGTCATCGGGGGCTGGTAGGCATGGCCGCCGGACGCTTCCCCAGCTTTGGCCTTGCCACACCGCCGGCGCCGCGCGCGATCGGCGCCGATGAGGCGATCGCGCTGCTGAAGGGCGGTCAGGCGAAGCCAGCGTCTTTGCTTGCCTATGGCAACGGGCGCTCCTACGGCGATTCCTGCCAGAACCAGGCCGGCGCGGTCGTCGACATGCGATCGCTGAACCGGATCCGCGCCTTCAACGCCGAAACCGGTGTTCTCGAGGCGGATGCCGGCGTGCTGTTGTCCGACATCATCGCCCACGCCGCCCCTTACGGCTTCTTCCCGGCGGTTGTGCCAGGCACGCAATTCGTCACGCTCGGCGGCGCCATCGCCAACGACGTGCATGGCAAGAATCACCACCGGCGCGGCACATTCGGCTGCCATGTCGAGAGCTTCATGCTGCTCAGGTCCGACGGGAAGACCCGTCGCTGCTCGGCATCAGACAATACGCGGCTGTTTCGGGCGACGATCGGCGGCATGGGGCTGACCGGTGTCATCCTGTCTGCCTCGATCAGGTTGATGCGGGTTCCTTCCCTCGACATCGTCGAGAAGGCGACGCCGTTTCGCGATCTGAGCGAATTCTTCGGCCTGGCCGAGGCTGCCGATCAGGCCAACGAGTACGCGGTGGCCTGGATCGACCAGCTTGCCGGCGGCCGCAACAGTGGCCGAGGGCTGCTGTTGTCAGGCAATCATGCAGAACACGGCTCGCATGCCGCCTCGCGAGCCGGCGGCAATCTCTCGGTGCCGGTCCAGCCGCCGTTCAATGTGCTCAATCGGCCGTTCCTGGCCGCCTTCAACGCCGCCTACAGGTGGAAGAAGGGCCGGGCAACCGTGCCGCGCCAGGTCGGATATCAGGGCTTCTTCTTCCCACTCGACGGCGTGCGCGACTGGAACCGGCTTTACGGACCGAAAGGGCTTTTCCAGCACCAGAGCGTGGTGCCGGAAGAGACGGCGCGCGAGGCGGTGCCGGCGCTGCTGGCGGCTGCGAGGCAAGCCGGGCAGGGCTCGTTCCTCACCGTGTTGAAACGCTTCGGCTCGATCCGCTCGCCGGCGCTGCTGTCGTTTCCGCGCCCCGGCTACACTTTGACCCTGGATTTCCCCAACAGGGGGGCTGCGACGCTCGCCTTGCTGCGGGAACTCGATCGCATCACGGTCGCGGCCGGCGGCGCGGTCAACCCCTACAAGGACGCCCGCATGGGCGCCGACATCTTCGCTTCGTCCTTTCCCGAATGGGCACGGTTGGAGACACTGCGCGATCCCGCCTTCATGTCTGATTTCTGGGCGCGGACGGCAGGGAACCTGGACACGCGGCGCGGCGTGATCGAGGCGGCGGAATAGATAAAACCTGAGTAATTCTTGGTTATCAAATCGTTAAATCCAGGATTCACTCAAAACATTCTTGTGGCTTCACGAAATGTTTGCGGGTTTGTAGTAGTAAACGTGAAGGGGTGGCTTGGAACACATGAAATACATCGTCTTCATTCTCTTCACCGTCGTGACCAATGCTGCTGCACAGCTGATGCTGAAGCAAGGCATGATGTCGCTTGGGCCGATCTCGTTCGAGGGCGTCAATCCGCTGGTCAAGCTGTTGCAGATCGTCTTCAGTCCGTGGGTGTTCCTGGGCCTCTGCACCTTCGTCATCTCGATGGCCTCGCACCTCTATGTGCTGTCCAAGGTCGAGCTCTCCTTCGCCTATCCATTCCTCAGCCTCGCCTATGTCGCTGTCGCCATCTTCGCCTATTTCGTCTTCCGCGAGGACCTCAATGGCTGGCGCATCGCCGGCATCGCCTGCATCTGCGTCGGCACGGTGCTGATCGCGCAAAGTGGACGCGGGCATGACACGGAAACAGCTTCCCTTTCGTCCGACAAGATTCACAGCGAGACCGTTCGATGAGACATGTGATTTTCGGCGGCGACGGTTTCGTCGGCCGCCACCTTGCCCCGAAACTTATGGCCGATGGTGAAGAGGTTGTCGTCGCCGACATCGTCAGGAGCGACCTGCCGCACTACCGCAGCGTCCGCTTCATCAAGTGCGATGTCACCGATCCTGCGTCCGTTGCCAGGGTTGGGCTGAAGGTCGACGACATGGTCTACAATCTGTCGGCCAAGATGCTGTCGCCGATCCAGGTGCGCGCCAAGCGGCACGACTTCTTCTTCCCGGTCAATTTCCATGGCACCGAGCATATCATGCAGGCCATGGACAGAGCCGGCGCAGCCAAGCTCGTCCATTACACGACCGACATGATCTACGGCCACACGGTCACCCAGCCGATGACCGAAGAGCATCCGGTCGCGCCGCTCGGCGAATATGGCTGGTCGAAGCAGAAGACCGAGGAGCTGGCCGCCGAATGGCGCAAGCGCGGCATGTCGATCTCGCTGTTTCGCCCGCGCCTGATTATCGGACCCGGTCGGCTCGGCATCCTCGAAAAACTGTTCAAGCTGATCGACTGGAGTTTCCCCGTGCCGATGATCGGTTCGGGCAAAAATCCCTATCAGTTCATCTCGGTGTTCGATTGTGCCGAGGCCGCCCGCGCGGCCTGGAAAGCCGGTGTGCCTGACGAGGCTTATAATCTGGGTTCGCTCAATCCGCCGCCGGTCAGGAAATTGCTCGGCGATCTGATCAGGCATGCCGGCTCGAAATCGATCCTGATTCCGACACCCGGCTGGGCGGTGAAGCGCACGCTCGACCTGCTCGACCTCATGAACATGCCGATCATGGATCCGGAGCAATATCTGATCGCCGACGAGGAGTGCGTGCTCGACGTGTCCAAGGCCGGGCGCCAACTCGGCTGGGTGCCGCAATATCGCGACGAGGACATGCTGATCGCCGCCTACAGCGAGTACCGCGCCAAGAAGGCCGGTCATGCTGTCGCCACCAAACATGTGCCCGCCGAATAGCGGCTCGCAAAACAGATTTCGTTGCGCCCGATCCTGGTCGTGCGTGCAGACAGGAGACTGAAATGACCGTCATGGCCAAGCCCGAACAGACGAACGTGCGCACCATGGTCAGCGCGCCGTCGCTGTCGCCCGCCACCATCGCCAAGCCTGACCTGATCAGCGTCGAACAGGCCAAGGCGATGGACGTCGCCCGCATGACCGACCTGTTCAAGGCGCATCTCAACCCCGGCCAGCTGCATTTCATGAAGCTGCTAGGCTTCCACAAGATCAAGATCGAGCGCGCCGAAGGCATGTTCTACATCGACCAGAATGGCCGCAAGATCCTCGACTTCTTCGGCGGCTTCGGTTCGCTGGCCTTCGGCCACAACCATTCGCGTATTCTGGAAGCACGCAAGAAATTCCAGGAGGAGAAGCGCCAGGAAATCGCCATCGCCTTCATGTCGCAATATGCGGCGGCCCTTGCGCACAACATCGCGAAGTGCTCGCCTGGCGATCTCGACATGGTGTTTTTGGGCTCGTCCGGCTCGGAAGCCATGGAAGCGGCGGTGAAGCTCGCCGAGCGCGCCGCCGGCCCGAAGCGACCGAAGATCGTTTATGCCGAGAATTCCTTCCACGGCAAGACCAAGGGCGTGCTGGGCATCACCGACGGCCAGCTTTACCGCGCCGACTTCAAGATGGCCGACAACACCGTCCGCATCCCCTTTGCCGACATCGAAGCCGTCGAGCGCCTGTTCCGCTCCGACCCCGAGGTCGGCGTCATCGTGCTGGAGACCATCCAGGGCGGCGGCGGCATCATCCAGGCGCCGGCCGAATACTGGCAGAAGCTGCGCACGCTTTGCGACCAGTATGGCGTGCTGTGGGTCGCCGACGAAGTGCAGTGCGGCTACGGCCGTTCGGGCCGCTTCTATGCCTTCGAGCATTACGGCGTCATTCCCGATGTGACGGCGCTGGCCAAGTCGCTCGGCGCCGGCAAGGCGGCGGTCGGCGCCATGATTGCCCGGCGAGAGGTCTACATGAAGGCCTATGGCACGCCGAAGACGGCGATGATCCACGCCATGGCGACCTTCGGCGGCATGGGCGAGGCCTGCGTCACCTCGATAGAGGGACTCAACGTGCTCTATGACGAGGGGCTGATCGACAATGCCGCCGTCACCGGCGACTATTTGCTGCAGCGGCTGCAGGCGCTCAGGGAAAAATACCCGAAGATCATCAAGGATGTGCGCGGCAAGGGTTTTATGATCGGCCTGGAGTTCCACGACTTCTCGCAGACCTTGCCGATGGTGCTGCGGCCGATCGTCAGCGTGCTCGACGACAAGCTGAAGGGCTCGCTGTCCGGCTTCGTCGGGGCGCTGCTGCTGCGCGATTATGACGTGCTCGTCGCCTTCACCGAATACAACCGCAACGTCATCCGGCTCGAGCCGCCACTGATCTGCCAGCGTGAGCATGTCGACCGCTTCGTCGATGCCTTCGACAGCCTGCTGTCGCGCGGCATCGTGTCGATCGTGAAGGACTTCGTCAAAAGCCAAGTCCGTTAAGCGAAGGCGCCGAGCAAGACCATGCTGACCAAGTCTCCCGCTCCGAAAACCCCGCTCGACCGGCTTACCGAGGCCGGTCTGGCGTGGGGCGAGGGGACTTATACGCGGCTGGCAGCACCGATCGGCGCGGCGACCTTCGCGCTCTACATCCTTTTGACGGCGTTTACGGCATGGGTGATGCCGGACGCCAACTGGGACATGCTGCCCTATCTCGCCATATCAGAGGAACGCACTTATCCCGATGCGCAGGCACTGCACGACTACGCCTACAATACTGTCAAATCAGGCGTTTCGGCCGGCGACTACAAGGCGCTGACCGATGATGGCGGCGGTTTTCGCAGCCATATGACGGAGAATGCCGCCGATTTCCATTCGCTGCTCGGCATGTACCGGATCAAGTTCCTTTATGCCGAGATATTGTCGACACTGAGCGCGGTAATGTCGCCGGTCGAGGCGATGCGCCTCGTCTCGGTGTTGTCCGTGGTGCTGTTTGGCACGATCACGTTGCTCTGGCTGCGCTCCGAGGGCGCGCTGGCCTTGGCGCCTCTGGTCGGCGCGGTGATGATCATGGCCGATTTCGGCGATGCGGCGCGTGCCTCGACGCCAGACCTGTTGTGCTCGGCGCTGTTGCTGGGCGGGCTTTACGCCTATGTCCGCGGTCGCGAGGTGGCAACGGCGATCCTGCTCTTCCTCGCCTTCATGGTGCGGCCGGACAATATTGTTTTCCTTGCTGTTTTCGCGGTATTGCTGGTCGCCTTCCGGCAGAAGGCATGGGGCGCGCTGGTCGGCTTTGCTGCGTCCTTCATCGCCTATTTCGCCATTTCGCACTGGGCTCATCATCCCGGCTGGTGGCCGCATCTGTGGTTCTCCAGCATCGAGCAGCATTACAATATGGACGGGTTTGAGCCGCCATTCTCGGTTGCAGCCTATCTCAGGGCCTTTGCCACCTCGCTGTTGCGTGCCGTCAGCCTGAACAGCTGGGTCGGCGTATCGGTGCTGGCACTGGCCGGCTGGTACGCGGCCGGTCGCGCAGGCTTCCGCCTCGATCGCCGCGCCGGCATCCTGTTTGCGGCGCTGGTGCTCGGTGCGCTGGCGAAGTTCACCGTCTTCCCGATTCACGACACGCGCATCTATTTCCCGCATCTGATCCCATCCTTCCTGCTGCTGGCGACGCCGCTCATGGCTCTGTGGGCAACGGCGGGGCGTGGCCAGCATCGCCCCACCTTGCAAATCATTCCTGGAGACAAGCCATGAGTTCGGTATCCAGCCTGGCGCGCGTAGCCCTGTCGCTGGGGCTTCCGGCCGGTCTGCTCGATCGCGGGCCGTCGCTGCGCGGCACGAAGTTCCTGGCCAAGGCGGCGCTGA
Source organism: Mesorhizobium sp. M0496 (assembly GCF_040321205.1). NCBI lineage: Bacteria > Pseudomonadati > Pseudomonadota > Alphaproteobacteria > Hyphomicrobiales > Phyllobacteriaceae > Mesorhizobium > Mesorhizobium sp. M0496. The sequence continues at coordinate 25,314 of NZ_JAMYRC010000030.1, forward strand.
AGGCGCGTTTCGGTAGGGCAGGGCGGCCATTTCAGATGGTCAATGTCGGTGCCTGCGACGGCGCGCTGTTCGACGATGTGACGCCGTGGCTGCACCGTATTCCGGGCGCGCGCGCCATGCTCGTCGAGCCGATCCCGTATAATCAGAAGAGACTGCGCGCCAACTATCGCGACACGGACCGTTTCATCATCGAGCCGGTGGCGGTGACAAAGGCCAAAGGCACGATCACCGTCCACACCTTCGATGCCGCAGCACTTGAGGCCGGCACGCTGCCCATCGAGTTCATCGGCTGCTCGTCGGTCACCGACACCAATTTGATGTCGGGCAAGAATGCCTGGGGCGAGGCCGACATCAACTTCAACAAGTTCGCACCGCATCTCAGGGATATCGAGGTGCCGTCGGAAACGCTGCAGACATTGCTCGACCGCAACGGCATCACCCATATCGACGCCTTCCTGGTCGATTGCGAGGGCGCCGACTGGATCGTCTTCGAACAGCTCGACCTCAAGCGCTACCGCCCCGGCATGATCAAGGTTGAGGTCGGCGCGCTGCCGGCGGCGGAGATCGGCCAGGTCGTGGTCAAGCTCAAGACGGCGGGCTACCAGGTCGGGTTCCAGGCCGAGGATGTCTGGGCGTTTGCGTGAGTTGGCTCCACCTCGGAAAGCGAACCGCCCAAGGCGCCCGACGTGAACCATTTCACCCGATGGTCGCTCGGCTTTTTGCTAATGTCGCAAACAGGCTTCATCAGGCCCATCGCTCCGCCCTATAGTCCGCCCGCTTTATCACTTTGGAGTCGCGGGCAATGGCAGAGTTTCCGAAAAAGGCGAAGGTCGTCATCGTCGGCATGGGCGGTATTGTCGGAGCATCGATCGCCCATCATCTGATCGAACGCGGCTGGGACGATATTGTCGGCATCGACAAGTCAGGCATCCCAACCGATATCGGCTCGACCGCGCACGCCTCCGACTTCTGCTACACGACCAGCCACGATTTCCTGTCGTGCTGGACGACGCTCTACTCCATCGATTTCTACGAGAAGATGGGCCACTATGCGCGCATCGGCGGGCTTGAGGTCGCACGTGTCGGCGACGACAGCCGCATGGAAGAAATCAAGCGCAAGATCGCGTCGGCCAAGGCGTTTGGCACGCGCGCCCGGCTGATCGAGCCGGCCGAGATCAAGGAAAAATTTCCGCTTATCGAAGAAGCGATGGTGCAGGGCGGCCTGTGGGACCCGGACGCCGGTCTCGTCATTCCGCGCTCGCAGACCGTCGCCGGCAAGCTGGTCGACCAGGCTGAAGCGTCGGACAAGCTGAAGTCCTTCGCCAACACGCCGGCCCGATCGCTTGTCGTCAAGGACGGCCGCATATCAGGCGTGGTGACCGATCGCGGCACCATCGAGGCCGATTATGTCATCGTCTGCGCCGGCATCTGGGGCCGGCTAATTGCCGAAATGGTGGGTGAGGACCTGCCGGTCATGCCGATCGATCATCCGCTGACCTTCTTCGGCCCGTACAACGAGTTCGCCGGCACCGGCAAGGAGATCGGCTGGCCGCTGCTGCGCGACCAGGGCAACTCGGCCTATATGCGCGACACAGGCGATCCCAGGACCGCTGAGGGCGGGCAGATCGAATGGGGCTACTACGAGGAGACCAATCCGCGCCTTTGCCACCCGCGCGACCTGCTTGAGAAGGACCAGGCGCGGCTTTCACCCTCGCAGCGCGATCTCGACATGGAACAGATCCTGGCGCCGCTCGAACGCGCCATGGAGCTGACGCCGATCCTCGGCGAACTCGGCTATAACGAAAGCCACTCCTTCAACGGTCTCTTGCAGGTGACCGCGGATGGCGGCCCGTCGATGGGCGAAAGCCAGAAGGTGCGGGGCCTGTGGTATGCCGTCGCCATCTGGGTCAAGGACGGCCCCGGCATGGGCAAGCTGATCGCCGATTGGATGACCGACCGCCGAACCGCGATCGATCACCACGCCATCGACTATGCGCGCTTCTATCCGCACCAGACTAAGGAGCAGTTCATCTGGGATCGCTGCACCGAAACGGCGATGAAGGTCTACAATCCGGCGGTGCATCCGCGCGAGCCTTTTTCCAAGGCCCGCAACATCAGACGTTCGCCGTTCTGGGAGCGCGAGAAGGAACTCGGCGGCTATTTCATGGAGCTGGGCGGCTGGGAGCGCGCCCATGGTTATGCCGCCAACGAGCATCTGCTGGAAAAATACGGCAACCGGGTGCCGGTGCGCGAGAACGAGTGGGACAATCGCCATTTCTGGCGCGTCTCCAATGCCGAACACCTCGCCATGAGCGAGGATGTCGGTATCGTCAACCTGTCGCACTTCGCCATGTACGACATCGAAGGTCCCGACCATGTCGCGTTGCTGGAATGGCTTTGCGCGGCCAAGATCGGTGGCGACAACAATATCGGCAAGGGCATCTACACCCACTTCCTCGACGAGGAAGGCATGGTGCGCGCCGACTTTACCGTCATCCGCATGGCCGACCGCTGCCGTTTGATCGACGGCGCCGACGCCGGCCCGCGCGACTTCCAGTACATGCGCCGCACCGCACAGGACAAAGGCTTTAACGTCACCATCACCGACGTGACCGAGAAATACGTCACCATCGGCATCTGGGGGCCGAACGCCCGGGCAACCCTGCAGAAAGTTGTCGAGAATCCGGACGGGCTTTCGCATGAGAATTTCCCGTTCGCGGCGATCAAGCCGGTCAGGATTGGCGGCAAGGATGTCACGGCTTTCCGCATCTCCTATGTCGGCGAGCAGGGCTGGGAACTGCATATGCGCTACGAGGACGGCCTTGCCGTCTGGGATGCGTTGCGCTCGACCGGCGTGATGCCGTTCGGCGTCGAGACCTATGCCAATACGCGCCGCATGGAGAAGAGCCTGCGCCTGCAGAACGCCGACCTTTTGACCGAGTACAATCTGCTCGAAGCGGACCTCGCTCGTCCGAAGGTCAAGGAGAACGATTTTTGCGGCAAGGCCAAGCATGTCGAATACCGCGCCCGCGAGCACCAGCCGGCCATGCTGTGCACGCTTGTGATGACCGAAAACGTCGATTCCAAAGGCGTTGCCCGTTATCCCGTCGGCACGATGCCGGTGATGGACCCGAAGACCGGCGAAACGCTGGTCGATGAGCTCGGCCGGCGGTCTTTCACCACGTCGATGGCCTATGGCCCGACCATCGGCAAGAATATCGGTCTCGCCTATCTGCCGTGGGCCTACGCCCAGGAAGGCCGCAAGCTCACCATAGAGTATTTCGGTGAGACATATCCCGTCGAAGTGGCTGCCGTCGGTTACAAGCCGCTCTACGACCCTGAGAACCTCAAGCCGCGCAGCTGATCGCTGCAGGATTGTGAGCGCGAAGCCCGGCTCCTGGTCGGGCTTTTCTCTTTTTAAACGGGCTGTTTTCGCTTACCCTTGCGGAATGTCTGCTTTCTCGTGCGCAAGACATTTGCTCTCAGGCAGCGCCGCTCTAGCGCTGATGTTCTTGCTGATGCCAGCGGCCCAGGCGGATGAGCCGGTCGATGTGGAATTGGTGCTGGCTGTCGATGTTTCGCTGTCGATGTCGCCGGACGAACTCGAGATCCAGCGTCACGGTTATGCAGCGGCGCTGACGCACGACAATGTGCTGCAGGCCATTGCCGATGGCGCCCACGGCAAAATCGCCGTCACCTATGTCGAGTGGGCCGGCACCAGTTGGCAGCGCGTCATCGTGCCGTGGACGGTGATTGCCAGCCGCGCTGACGCGGAGCGAGTGGTTGCGCAATTGTCCGCCCAGCCTCCCAACAGTGCGCGGCGAACTTCGATCTCCGGCGCGCTCGAATTCGGCAACGACCTCTTTGCCGAAAGCGGCTACCAGGGGACAAAGCGGGTGATCGACATTTCGGGCGATGGTCCCAACAACCAGGGCGCGCCTGTCAACCTCACTCGCGACGAGCTGATCAAGCAAGGCATCGTCATCAACGGCCTGCCGCTGATGACCCGAGGCGGCTTCACTGGCGCCTACGACGTCAACAATCTCGATCGCTACTACAGCGACTGCGTCATCGGCGGCCCCGGAGCCTTCATGATCCCCGTCAACGACTGGACGCAGTTTCCCGAAGCCATCCGCCGCAAACTGGTGCTGGAACTCGCCGGCCCGGCCTCGCCGCAATGGGCGGTGGCAGAAGCCGCGCATCCGCCGGTGGTGTTGGCGCAGGACAGTCCCGCCACAGACTGCCTGGTCGGCGAGAAAATGTGGCGCAACCGCAGCTGGATGTTCGACAGCCGCTAGGCGACAGGGGTTACGAACGGTCCCTTCGCAGCCTTCGCCGGCGCGTTGGCTGACGGAGCATCAAACGAAAACCCGCCTGTGCGGCGGGTCACTGGCGCAAATCAGCACCATGGATGAATATGTACCATAGCTGAGGGCACGGGGTCAAGAAAAAATTCCTATCCTAAAAAGCTGCCGGCACAAAAGCTGCCGACACCGCCGAACTGGCTGTCGTCAGGTCTTTTGTTAAGCTGAGTTCGGTGCCCTACGCCAGGCGGCCAAAGCATTGGCAAAATGGCCGGACCGCGCTATCCAGCCGGAGGGGGCCGCGGTCGAAACGGAGGAAACATCAGATGAAACGTCTAGCCATCCTGACTGCTGTCGCGTCCGTGCTTTTTGCAGACGGCGCGAGCGCCCAATACAATGACGAGCCCGCCTGCATGATGTTCGAGCACGCGAATTTTCGCGGACGGTCCATCGGTATGGGCCCCGACGATTCCGTGAACTTTCGCGGCGGTCAGTTCTGGAACGACCGTGTCTCGTCGGTGATCGTTCGCCGCGGCTGCACGCTCGTTGCCTACGAGGACTCGCGCATGGGGGGCCGCTCGATCGAGATACGGCGCAGGATCCGCGATTTTGGTGGCAGCGACTGGAACGACCGCATCTCCTCGGCGGAGTGCTACTGCAACGACTACTGAAGGCCATGCTGGGTTTCGGGCCGCCCGCACCTGTTCGGGCTGCCGATCGAGCTGCCTTCGCCACCAGGCCTGCCGGGTGCCTCACCAAGCTGTTCATTGACAAGCCGACTAGCGTCTGTGAGACAATTTCCTCAGCGAAAACAAAAGGGGAACTGACATGACCAGGATCGCCGCTCTTGCTGCAACATTGACACTTGCCGCCGGTCTGTCCGCACCGGCGATGGCCGCCACTTCGGTTACCATCGGCATCAGCGGCTGGACCGGCTTCGCGCCGCTGACGCTTGCCAAGCAAGCGGGCATCTTCGAGAAGCACGGCCTGAACGTGACCTTGAAGAAGGTGCCGCAAGCGAGCCGGCCGCTCGCCATAGCCAGCGGCGACCTGCAATGCGCCGCCACCACGGTCGAGACCTGGCTGGTGTGGAACGCCAGCGGGGTCACCACCAAGCAGATCTTCCAGCTCGACAAATCCTATGGCGCCGACGGCATCGTTGCCCGCAACGACATCAAGACCGTCGCCGATCTGAAGGGCAAGAACGTCGCGTCCTCGGCGCCGGGCACGTCGCCCTATTTCATGCTCGCCTGGGTGCTGAACAAGAACGGCATGTCGACCAAGGATGTGACCGTCGTCAATCTGGAGCCGGATGCGGCAGCACAGGCCTTCCTCGCCGGGCAGAACGATGCGGCGGTGACCTATGAGCCGTTCATCTCGGCGGTGCGCGACAAGTCCGACCAGGGCCATATCCTGGCGACCACACTCGACTATCCGATGGTGCTCGACACGGTCGGCTGCACGCCCGAATTCCTCAAGGCCAATCCCGATGCCGCCAAGGCGCTGGCCGACAGCTATTTCGAAGCGCTCGACCTGATCAAGAGCGATCCGCAGAAATCCTATGAGACCATGGGCGCCGACGTGAAGCAGTCGGCCAAGGAGTTCGAGGATTCGGCGAAATACCTGAAATGGGCAGACAGGGCGGAGAACAAGCAGTTCTTCACCAAGGAATTCCAGGACTTTTCCAAGACCGCCGGCGAACTGCTGCTGCAAATGGGGCTGATCAAGGAAGCGCCCGACGTCGCCACGCTGGCCGACACCAGCGCGGTGTCGAACTGACAGTCCGGCCTTTGACCATCATGCGGCGGCGCCTGGCGCCGTCGCCTTCTCCTGGACAAGTGACGAAGATGGGGACGATTTGACGATGCGCCCCTTGCATCCAGTCTCGCCGGGCATCCGAACCGTGCTCGGCATTTCCTTCTTCGTGCTGTTCGTCGCCTTCTGGGCGTGGATCACGCTCGGCGGCCACGTCAACCGCATCTTCCTTGCCGATCCGCTGTCGATGCTGAAGGACGGCTGGCGGCTGCTGGTCGAGGACCGTTTCTGGCTCGACATACTGATCACCATCTGGCGGGTTTTCGGCGGCTTCCTGCTGGCGTCGGTTGTCGCGATGCCCATCGGCATCGCGATGGGCGCCTGGAAGCCGGTGGAGGCGTTTCTGGAGCCGTTCGTCTCCTTCGCCCGCTATCTGCCGGCCTCGGCCTTCATTCCGCTGCTCATCCTGTGGGCCGGCATCGGCGAGTTGGAAAAACTGCTCGTCATCTTCGTCGGCTCGGTGTTCCAGATCATCCTGATCATCGCGGTCAAGGTCGGCAGCACACGACGCGACCTGGTCGAGGCGGCCTATACGCTGGGCTCCACCAACAACGGCATCGTCAAACGGGTGATCATGCCGGCCAATGCGCCCGAGATCGCCGAGACGCTGCGGCTGGTGCTTGGCTGGGCCTGGACCTATGTCATCGTCGCCGAGCTGATCGGCTCGTCCTCCGGTATCGGCTACATGATCATCAACAGCCAGTCGCGGCTGGCGACGGGACAGATCATCTTCGGCATCATCGTCATCGGGCTGATCGGGCTGTTGTCCGATTTCGCCTTCAAGGCATTCAACCGCTGGCTCTTTCCGTGGAGCCTGGCGTGAGCAAGCTTCTCATCGAAGGCGTCTCGCGCACCTTTGCCGGCGTGCGCGGCGGAGAGCCGGTCAAGGCTTTGATGCCGATCGACCTGGCGGTCGCCGCCAACGACTTCATCACCATCCTCGGGCCGTCCGGATGCGGGAAGTCGACACTGCTTCGGATTGTCGCCGGCCTGGAAGCACCGAGCGAGGGCCGCGTGCTGCTTGACGGCAAGACGGTAACCCGGCCGGGTCCGGACCGTGGCATGGTCTTCCAATCCTACACGCTGTTTCCCTGGCTGACGGTTGCCGAAAACATCGCCTTCGGCCTGCGCGAACGCGGCATGCCTGAAGAGGAGCGGGATGGGATCGTCGCTTCCTATGTCGATCTTGTCGGCCTGAAGGGGTTCGAGAACCATTGGCCGAAGCAGCTCTCCGGCGGCATGCAGCAGCGCACGGCGATTGCACGGGCGCTGGCCAACGATCCCGAGATACTCTTGCTGGATGAGCCGTTCGGCGCCCTCGACAACCAGACCCGCGGGCTGATGCAGGAGCTGCTGCTCGGCATCTGGGAACGCCGCAAGAAGACGGTGCTGTTCGTCACTCACGACATCGAGGAGGCGATCTTCATGGCCTCGCGCGTCATCGTGATGACGGCGCGGCCCGGCCGCATCAAGTCGGATGTCGCCATCGACCTGCCGCACCCGCGCCATTACACGCTGAAGACCAGCCCGGAATTCTCGGCGCTGAAGGCGCGGCTGACGGAGGATATTCGGGTCGAGGCGATGCGCACGGTGCAGGTGTAGACAGCTTGGCTCACACTGGATCGCTATCGGAAAAGATGCTCGGCTCGCTCAACAGGCGTTTCAGGCGTGAAAGGTCACGCGTCGAGGCATCCAGAGCCGCCATGAACGCAGCCCATTTCTTCGCGTCGAGGCGAAAGCTGCGCCGGTCGGCCAGTTTTTCGGATCGGGTCGTTCTCTTACTCACGTGACACCTGATCAGGCCGCCAGCAACTGCTTGCGGTCGACGCGCTCCTGCTGCGGCGAGCGGGCGTAGAGTTCGCGGTAGCATTTGGAGAAATGCGAGGCCGAGACGAAGCCGCAGGCGACCGCCACCTCGACCACCGGCATCGACGACTGGATCAGCAGGTGCCGGGCGCGGTCGAGCCGGATTTCGAGATAGTAGCGGGCAGGGGAGCGGCCCATCTCGGTGCGGAACAGCCGCTCGATCTGACGGCGCGACAGGTCGACATGGTCGGCGATCTCGATCAGCGACAGCGGCTCGGAAAGATTGCCTTCCATCAGTTCGATGATGGTCAGCACTTTCGAGTTCTGGACGCCGAGGCGGGCGCGCAGCGGCAGGCGCTGGCGGTCGGTGGGGCTGCGCACGCGGTCGGTCAGCACCTGCTCGCAGACGCGGTTGACGAGGTTTTCGTCAAAGTCGTCGCCGATCAGCTTCAGCATCATGTCGAGTGCCGCTGTGCCGCCGGCGCAGGTGTAGATGTTCTGGTCGATCTCGAACAGGTCGGCGAAGACATTGGCCTTCGGGAACGCCTCGGAAAAGCCCGGCAGGTTTTCCCAGTGGATGGCACAGCGCTTGTTGGACAAAAGGCCGGCGGCGGCGAGGATATGCGCGCCGGTGCACAGACCGCCGACGGCGACGCCCCGATTGTACTCCTCGCGCAGCCAGGCGAAGGCCGACTTGTTCTGATAGCGCTCGACATCGATGCCGCTGCAGACGATTGCCATGTTCGGCCGGTCGGGACCTGCCATCTTCTTGCGCTCATCCTCCAGCGAGGTGTTGACTGCGCATTCGACCCCGTTCGAGGCGCGCACCGGCTTGCCGTCGATGCTGGCGAGGCGCCAGCGGTAAGCCTCGTAGCCGAGCATGCGATTGGCCGAGCGCAGCGGGTCGAGCGCGGTCGCAAAAGCGATCATGGTGAAATCGGGGACAAGGAAGAATACAAACGATCGCTTGATCGGATGCTTTACGGCGTTCAAGGGAACCTCACACAGCCATGGCGCGAACAGGATGTCGCGAATAGCATAGCGACATCAGGAAAAACCATGTCTGTCAATCGGCTACGCCGCCCGGACAAGATTAAATTTGCGACATGGGTCGCAAATGGGCAATTGGTGTGCGGCAATGCCCCGGGACACAGCACCAACTGTTCAAGAGATGGGCAAAGTGCGCATAGGCAACAAAAACGCCGCCTTGACTGGAGCGAGGCGGCGTTACAGTTTCAAAGCAGCGGCAGGGATGCGCTGCCCCTAAAAATCTTCAGGCGACGAAGCCGAGGCGCGCCGCATTCATGGCGCCAGTCTGGCCGGGCATGGTGTTGGCGAGACGCTGACGCTCGAGAGCGGTGGTCAGGTTCATTTCGCGGCGGGCGAAGAGGCGTGCAAAAAGCTTCATAATCATCTCCATTTGTTGCTCAGACGGGTCGCCTTCGCTTGATGGAGTGGGGCAGCTCGTTTGCTGGCGGTGATATAGGCTTGTGTAAGCAGAAACTAAATCGCAAAAGCGAAGCACTTGATATGAAATACGACATCGATTGCGACAAAATTGGGCAAGATGCCCGAAATTTACGATTGTTTACAACGAATTAATTGGAAACAGGAGCTGCCATGCGGCTTTCTCATATGCGTCATGCACGGGCGACATGGCTCCGAAACTCATTTGAATGCAAATAAAATAGAGAAGGCCTGCCGGGCGGGCTGCGCGGCAGGCCTTCAGCACATGGTACACACGATCTACTTTGCTCCAGCCCAGGATCCGACGCCATGGCGTGCATTGGTCTTGGTGTCGGAAGCTTCGGGCCAGCCGATATCCTTCTGCAGTTCGATCGGCAGGGAGCGGATGGCGCGTTCGGTCTGGTAGCGGGCGCGGGCCGCACTGAATTCGGTCGCGATCCGACCGAGGGACGACAGGATAGACATTTCATTCTCCTTTGGTGGCTGGCGGATGCCAGACAGCGCGTTGGTTATGTCAGGTCTGTTTCAACTTCATTTCGTGTCGAATGCAGGTCTGTGTCGAGGTCGTTTCATGGCTGCTTGTGGCAGCTACCTGCTTCGATGGAGTTGACTATCCTCCCAATCTGATGTTCAATCAAACGAAATGGAATGATGCTTTGTATCAGAAAAATTGAAGGTCAGTTCCCATGAACGCCCCACTCAATCATCCGCTGCCGCTGCTCGATCTCGACGTTTTGCGCACTTTCGTGGCGATTGCCGAGACCGGCAGCTTCACCACTGCCGCCAATGCGGTCTTCCGCACGCCGTCGGCCGTCTCGATGCAGATCAAGAAGCTGGAGGACATTCTCGGCCGCTCGGTGTTCGCGCGCGACGCCCGCTCGGTGTCGCTGACCACGGACGGCGAAATGCTGCTCGGCTATGCCCGCCGGCTGCTGTCGATCAACCGCGAGGTGGTGTCGAAGTTCATCATTCCCGAGATTGTCGGGGTGGTGCGGCTTGGTTCGCCGGACGACTATGGCGAGCGCGTGCTGCCGCATGTGCTGAAGCGTTTCGCGCAGTCGCATCCGTCGATCGCCGTCGACGTCACCATCGACCAGAGCAGCAATCTGCGCCGGCGCATGGACGATCGGGCGCTCGACATCACGCTGTTGACCAATTCCTACAAGACCAGCGCGCTCGGCGCCGAGGTGCTGCTGACAGAGCCGATCGTCTGGGCTGGCGCCAAGGGCGGCTGCGCGCATCTGCGCGAGCCGCTGCCGGTGTCGTTGTGGGAAGAGGGCTGCGCGTGGCGGGCCGGAGCGCTCGATGCGCTTGGCCGCGAAGGCCGCAACTACCGCATCGCCTATATGAGCGCGCACACGGCCGGCCAGCGCGCCGCGATCATGTCCGATCTCGCCGTGGCGCCGCTGCCGAAATCATTCCTCGGCAACGACATGGTCGAACTCTGCCCGAAGGACGGCATGCCCGACATCGGCACCTACAATCTGGCGATGGTGGTGGCGCCGGACGCCAGTGCGCCGGTCAAGGCCGTCGCCGACCACATCCGTGCGACCTTCGAAGTGTTCCGGGAAACCGGCAAGTTCTGATCCGCCAGCAGCGCCGGATCCAAGGAGAAAAGCACTATTGCGCCGCCTCGGCGGAGGGCGCCTCAAACCTTGTCTCCGCATCTTGCCTGACCGGCGAGCGGTTCTCATTGAGAAACGCAACGATGTGCTGGCGGGCGCGGCGTGCCTCCGGCATATCGATCAACGGCCAGACATGGAACATGCCTTGCTCATAGACGACATCGACTTCGACGCCGGCGGCGCGCGCTTTCTCAGCGAAGATCAGATTGTCGGGGCTGAGCAGGTCGTGCGAACCGGTCAGAAGCAGCGTTTTCGGCAGCACCGACAGATCGCCATAGACCGGGCTGATATGCCAGTCGCTGCGGTCGATGCCGGCGCTGTACATCCGGATCGCTTCCAGGCCGCCGGGAATGCCAAGCCACGGATCGTTGCGTTCGGCCTCGAACAGCTTGGGGTTGGAAAGGGACATATCGAGGCCGGGTGAAATCAGCACATGTCGCGACGGCAGCGGCAGAGCCTGCTCGGCCGCCATCATGGTCAGCACCACGGCCATGTTGCCGCCGGCGGAATCGCCCATGAAGACGATGTCTTCGGCCTCCGTCTCGTCGAGCATCTGGCGGTAGACGTCGCCGACCATGCCGAACATGGCATGGAAGTCGTGTTCGGGGGCGATGGGATAGATCGGCACGGTGATGCCGTAGCCCAGCCGATCCGCCATGTCGGCAATCAGATGCCAATGATAGGGCGTGATTTCAAAGACATAGGCGCCGCCGTGCAGATACAAAATCCGCTTCTGCTCACCGGTCCTCGGAGCGATTTCATAGACGGGGAAGCCATCGACCGTATGCATCCCGATGTCGAGACGCTGGTGCAGTGAGGCAGGCGGCTGGTGGTTCTCGGTCTTGCGCGCGGCAGCGATCCAGCGCTGCAGGTTCTCCGGGCTGGCAAACGCCTGCTTGCGGCTGTGCCTAAGGACAAACGACACGACGTGGCTTTTCAAACTTGGCATGCGAATACACGAACTTCGGCTAAAGCCGACTAAGAGAACCCCCGCTATCTCCGAAGATCGTGCCGTGGCCGAAAATGTCAAGATTTGCACCGTGTCTACACGGTGGTGTGATCCGCGCCGCAGTGCGGCGCGGCAAAAGTGCGGCACGCAGCCGGTTGCTGGTGGTCGCCGGGGACATGCGAGATCCTCGGCGTCTGCCGAGCAATTTGCATTTGTCGGCGAAGGTCATCAGCGCGACGTACCCAGAAGCAGCGAGGTAAGCGCGACTTGCGGATCGTTCGGCGGCGATGCCGGCCAACCAATGTCCTTCTGGACATGCGCCGGCAGGCTGTTCAGCGCGCGGATCGCCTTGTTCCTGGCGTGGGTCTGCCTGATGGTCACACCGAAGCGACCGAGATTTCCGAACATCGACATTTTCATCTCCCTTGAAGAACGGCAGCGGCCGACGATTATCTTCGACCGCCGTTCGATGCCCCGGTAAATGCACCTGCCATGTATCGGATGGATTTCGCGAAAACAGCGTTTCGGTTTCCGGATCAGGCGATCCGGAAACATTTGCATGCAAATGAGTTTGGAGAAGCGGCGGCCTGGGTGCGGCCGCTTATTCGCGGCCGCGCCTTGCCGCGTGGCCTTCGCGCGAACGCCGGCGAGGCGCGGCGTCGCCGGCAACGCCATCCTCGCTGACCGTCTTGCGCGGCGGCAGTTTCACCGCCGCCGACAGTTTCGGGAACGGATCGACCTTGTTGGGCAGCGCCATGGCGTAGACGAAATGCTCCTGGAATTTCGGTTCCAGCGCCGTCTCGATCTTCTCGATCTTGCTGACCGTGTCCTCGATCTCGCGGCGATAACCGCGGTTGAGCAGCGCCATGCGAGCGCCGGCGCCGGCAGCGTTGCCGACCGCGGAAACCTTGTCGAGGTCGCAATCCGGGATCAGGCCCAGCACCATGGCGTATTTCGGATCGATGAAGGAGCCGAAGGCGCCGGCGAAATGGATGCGGTCGACATGGTCGGTGTTCTGCTTTTCCATCAACAGCTTGGTGCCGGCATAAAGCGCCGCCTTGGCGAGCTGAATGGCGCGCACGTCGGTCTGGGTGATGGTGATCTTCGGCCCATCTTCCTTCAATTCGGCGGAGCCTTCCTTCAGCACGTAGGAGAAGGTGCGGCCGTTGGCGGTGACGCGCGGCGAGCGGGCCGAAAGTCCGCCGTCGATGACGCCGTCTTCCGAGATGATGCCGGCGAGATACATCTCGGCCACCACTTCGATGATGCCGGAGCCGCAGATGCCGGTGACGCCGGTCGCCTGCACGCTTTCGAGGAAGCCCCGCTCGTCGGACCACAGCTCCGAGCCGATAACGCGGTACTTTGGCTCCAGCGTGTCGGGATCGATGCGCACGCGCTCGATGGCGCCGGGCGCGGCCCGCTGGCCGCCGGAGATTTCAGCGCCCTCGAAGGCCGGGCCGGTCGGAGAAGAAGCAGCCACGACCCGCGCACGGTTGCCGAGCACGATCTCGGCATTGGTGCCGACATCGACGATCAGCATCATCTCGTCCTGGCGATGCGGACCTTCCGACAGCGTCACCGCCGCCGCGTCCGCACCGACATGGCCGGCGATGCAAGGCAGCATGTAGAGCCTGGCGCCCTGGTTGAGCTTCAGGCCGATGTCGGATGCCTTGATGTGCACGGCACCCGAGACGGCGAGCGCGAAGGGGGCGCCGCCAAGCTCGGTCGGATCTATGCCGAGGAACAGATGGTGCATGATCGGATTGCCGACGAAGACGGAATCCAGGATGTCGTTGCGCTGCACATTGCCTTCGGCGCAGACCTTGTCGACGAGACCGGAGATCGCCTCACGGACGGCGACCGTCATGCCTTCGCGTCCGTCCGGGTTCATCATCACATAGGAGACGCGGCTCATCAGATCCTCGCCGAAGCGGATCTGCGGGTTTGAGGTGCCGGACGAGGCGGCGACGCGACCCGACAGCAGCGACACCAGATGCATGGCGATGGTGGTCGAGCCGATATCGCAGGCGAGCCCATAGGCTTCGTTCTTGAGGCCGGGCCAAAGTGCCACGACGCGCGCGGTCTCGCTGTCGGCATCCTTGTAGATGGCGGCGGTGGCGGTCCAGTTGCCCTTGCGCAGGATGCCTTGCACCTGCGGCAGCAGATAAAAATCGAAATCGAGGCTTTTCAGACCCCAGTCGTGCATCAGCGCGATCTTCAGGCGGTCGAGATCGCCAAGCGGCTTGTGCATGTCGGGTTCTTCGATCTCGACATAGCACATGCGGATCGCTGAATCGCGGGCGATCACCCTGGTGTCGGCATCCTTGCGGATGGTCTGCGCGTTGATGACCGTATCTTGCGGTACGTCGATGACGAGGTCGCCGAGGATCTGCGCCGAGCAGGAGAGGCGGCGCCGTTCGGGCAGGCCGCGGACGCGCTCGTAGCGCTCTTCCTTGGCACCCTTGGGCGTGATGTGATCGTTGGAGGAAACGATCTTGTGCTTGGCGAAATTGCCTTCCTGCACTTCGATCTGGCAGCGCCCGCAGGTGGCGCGTCCGCCGCAGACGCTTTCGACATAGACGCCGAGCTGGCGCGCGGCATCGAGCACGGGCGTGCCGACAGGAAACCGCCCGCGCTTGCCCGATGGCATGAACAGCACGAGCGGGTCGGTGATGTTTGCAGGTGAATTCACGATTGCGCGCTTATCCTCGACCCATACGGGCTTCACGACCGCCACGGCGACGGCCACCATTATTGGCGCCTTCGCCTGGCGTGTTGACTTGTGTCGGGGCGGCAACCGCCTGGCCGCCTTCGGCCGGCTTGTAGTCCTTGTAGGTCCTGATCCAGTTGGTGCAGTTCTCGTCGGTGCCGTTCAGCACATTGGCGCCGCGCACGGCTTCCATTTCCTGCGGACGCACCGGGTTCATGATGGCTGATGTCATGCCGGCGCCGATCACCATCGGGATGAAGGCGGCGTTGATGCCGTGGCGATGCGGCAGGCCGAAGGAGATGTTGGACAGGCCGCACGTGGTGTTGACCTTGAGCTCTTCACGCAGGCGGCGCAGCAGCGCGAACACCTGGCGGCCGGCATCGCCCAGCGCGCCGATCGGCATGACCAGCGGGTCGACGACGACGTCATGCGCCGGGATGCCGAAATCGGCGCAGCGCTCGACGATCTTCTTGGCGACGGCGAAGCGCACGTCCGGATCCATCGAGATGCCGGTCTCGTCGTTGGAGATGGCGACGACGGGCACGTTGTACTTCTTGACCAGCGGCAGGATGGCTTCGAGCTTTTCTTCCTCGCCGGTGACGGAGTTGACCAGCGGACGGCCCTTGGCGACCTTCAGCGCGGCTTCGATCGCAGCGGTGACCGACGAGTCGATCGACAACGGCAGGTCTACCAGTCCTTGCACGATCTCCAGCGTCTGCACCAAAAGGCCGGGTTCGGTCTCGTTCGGGTTAACCGAGGTGACGCCGGCATTGACGTCGAGCATGGTGGCGCCACAGGCTGCCTGCTCAAGCGCGTCCCTGATGACGGTCTCGAAATTGCCCGCGATCATCTCGGCGGCCAGCTTCTTGCGACCGGTCGGATTGATGCGTTCACCAATCACGCAGAACGGCTGGTCGAAGCCGATGATGATTTCTCGGGTCGCCGAGGCGACGATGGTACGGGTCATGAAGTCTCTCCGCCATGATATAAAGATTTCTTTATATCGTTGTCTGTTTTCGTTCAAGCGAATGGGTGGTCGTCCGCGCCTTCAGTGCGCGGTCTTCACCATGTCCACCTGCGTTTCGGTAATGTCGTCGTGCAATATGCTGTCGAGCCGGTCGGCGACAAGCTGGTCGTCGCGACGGATCTCGCGTTTCCATGGCTGGCGGCCCTTCAGCACGCCCGATTCATCGACGATCTCGGCGACATATTCTTCCTGCCGATAGGCCATAACATGGACGCCAGAAACGCCTGATATTTCCTTCACCTCATTGATGATGTCGATGCAGAGCTGCTTGCCTTCTTTCTTCTGGTCCTGGGCGCCTTCCAGCCGCTTGATGACCTGATCGGGAATATGGATGCCCGGCACGTTCGAGCGGATCCACTTGGCCGTCTTGGCCGAGGCGAGTGGGCCGACGCCAACCAGGATGAAGCATTTTTCGGTGTAGCCGAAGTCGCGCACCTTCTGCATGTAGGTGCGGAACATCGGCACGTCGAAGCAATATTGGCTCTGCACGAATTGCGCGCCGGCGGCGATCTTCTTGCCCAGGCGATGCGGGCGGAAATCGATCGGTGGCGCGAACGGATTGATCGCAGCACCGAGGAAAAGCTGCGGCGGCGTCGTCAGCTTGCGGCCGGACAGGAACTTGCCATTGTCGCGCATGATACGGCAGGTTTCCAACAGCGACATGCAGTCGAGGTCGAACACTGGCTTGGCGCCGGGCTGGTCGCCGGCCTGCACGCCGTCGCCGGTGAGGCACAGCATATTGGCGACACCCATCGCGGCACCGCCCAGTACGTCGCCCTGGATGGCGATGCGGTTCTTGTCGCGGCAGGCGATCTGCATGATCGGCGCGTAGCCCATGCGGGTGAGCAGTGCGCAGATGCCGACCGACGACATATGGCAGTTGGCGCCGGACGCGTCGACGGCGTTGATGGCGTCGACCCAGCCGTCGAAGATTTTTGCCCTGTTATAGACGTCTTCCGGATCGGCGCTGTCGGGCGGATTGAGCTCGGTCGTCACCGCGAATTCGCCGCGCCGAAGCACGCGTTCCAGCCGGCCGCGCGAAGTGTGGCCGGGCAGGGGCTCGAGCGGCAGGTGGATACCGGCCGGGTTCTCGTCGCGCTGGCGGCCGATCATGCCGATGCCCCGGTTTTTGCCGCCCCATTTTTGGCGGCGGCGGCTGCTTCACGCGCGGCGGCGGCCTGCGCGGTCACCCGCAGCCAGGCCGAGGTTTCGCGCAGCGACTGGTCGACCGGCTTCTGCACCGTCAGGATCCTGTCGCCATGCACCATGTTCTGCGAGCCTTCCCAGGCCTTGACCCAGACGCAGGGCATATCAGGCTCGACCTCGCAATTGCCGTTGGCGCGCACGCCGCCGCAGGGGCCGTTGCGCAATTGCTTGGGGCAGTTCATCGGGCACGACATGCCGGTCGACGACAAGATGCACTGGCCGCACATGCGACAGTCGAACATGAAGCCCTTGACGCGCTTCTCGACGAATTTGATCGGCCCTTCGACGCGGCCGTAGCCGATGCCCTTCCACAGGGGATGGAGGAGCAGGAACATGTCGGCGAATTTTGCATAGAACCATTCGAGCAATCGCGAGTGCCGCACAGACCACAATCTAACCGCGAAGGAACGCTGTACGCGCCGCTGCGGCGACACGTCGGCCGGCTTGTAGTCGGATTTCGGCGCTGCCTTCTTGACCAGAGTGGCCTGGGTAACCGCCGGGTTGGTGTCAGACATTTTCTTTGCCGCCCGCCTTGACCAGAGCGACCAGCCGCTCGCGGTCGTATTTGGTGTCGATGTCGTTGAACGCCTTCTCGACCTCGGCTTCGAGGTCGTCGCCGACCGGAATGGGATCGGCCTTGCGCCATTCGGCCAGATAGTCGTCAGTGCCGCCGGCGCCGGTGCGCATGGCGCACATGTCGATCGCCTCGGTGAAGCGCAGCGGCAGTTCGCGCTTGGCGTTCTGCCGACCCTTCTTGACGATGATCTGGGCAGGAATGTCGCGCCAGTAGACGACGATCAGATCGGCCATGAATTCTCACTCCCGTAGAGCGCTGTGCGTCCACTTGGACGCACAAAGGACGCTCTACCACCTCAATCTGCTGCATCGTGCTTTCCGAAGATCGATTCCGATTTTCGGGCTGATGCAGTATCGGAGCATTGCCGGAAGCGCAGTTGGGCCGCTTGTTATGGGACGACGCGCGCGCATTCAAAAGCGACGCATTTGGATGTCGTAAAATGAAAGGTGCGTTTATTCGTCTGCGGCGCGTGCCGGCGGCAGATTGGACGCGTTGGAGAAGCCGGCGCGCGGCATGCGGATCCGGGCGAAGGAAGCGTTACCAGATGCCGGTTCTCAGGCCGGTCCAGAGGTAGAACCAGATCGTCGGGTGATACCATTGCTGCGATGGCAGGCCCGGGTCGAAGGTGGTGAGTTTTCCGGCCAGCACGTCGCTGACCGCCTCGACGCAGATGTCGCGCGAGAACGCGGCCTGCCGAAGGGCATAGCTGGAGATGGTGTCGCCGCGTTTCGGCTGACCGTGCACCTGTTTCAGCACGCCGCCCGTGTCGACGCCGGCATCGACCAGATGCACGGTGGTGCCGAAATTCTGCGGATCGCCTGATGTCAGCGCCCAGTAGCCGCCATTCATGCCGCGGTATTTCGGCGTGATGCCGGCGTGATAGTTGAGCACCGGGCAAGGCATCCTGGCCAACATGTCTTTCGACAACAGCCTGCAGCCGTTGAGCAGGACAACGCCAGGCTGGATCTTCTCGATCGCCTCGAGGCACTCCGGCCCGTTGGCGGAAGCAACATGGATGATTTCCTGGCCTCGCCGCGGCTCGACCTCCAGCTTTTCTTCGGCAATCAGCCGGGCGGCATGGCTGGCGAGAAGCCGTTTGCCGAGTCTGCTGAGCACCATCGTGCCAAGTTGACCCACGGCGGAGATCCAACCCTGACGGCGAGCCCGACCACGAAGCAATTGCTTTTTGGATTCAGGCGTTTCGAGGACGACGCTGACAGGGCCGACGCGGTCGGCAATCGCGTTGATGATAGCCCAGACATGCTGGCCTCCTCCGGTGACGACCACGATCCGCGTACTGGATTCTGATGCTGCCATGGATCTTGCCCCCTCCAAGCAACCCGTTCTCGACAATGGGCGGGATGCTAGGGCGTCCGGGTTAATCCTTGGTGATCAGCTCTTCGATACACGCTCAGCGCTTGAACTCGATGATGTCGAGCTTCGATTCATAGTACGGCGCCGGGAATTCGATGCGCCATGCCTTGGCGCTGTTGCGGAAGGCATAGCCGACCTGGTCGGTTTGCGGGCCGCTGCCATAGGGTTTTGCCGGATCGCTGTTGACATAGAAGGAGCCGAGATAGATCGCACGTTTCTCGCCATCGTCGAAGAAACGGCCCTTGGTGCGCTGTGAGCCGCTGATCTTTTCCAGCCGCCAGCCGGAACCGTCGTCGGTCACCTTGCATTTGAACCAGCCATAGATGACGAGCGGCAAAGATCCGCCGGCCTTGATCGTGCGGCACTGCCAGTTGCCGGTCAGGTCCTTGTCGGAGAAGGCCACCAGCGGTTTTGCCAGCAAGGTATCGAGTTGCTTGACCTCGGCCGGATCTCCCGCTTTCGCCTCGGCGAGCGCCACCTTGCGGGTCTCGCCATATTTGTCGAGCCGCGCCTTGTCTGCGGCGGTGATGAGTTTCTGCACCTCGCCATCGCCAAGGGCGGGAAGAGTGCAGCAGAGCAGGCCGACAAGGGCGAACAGCGGGCGAAGTGTCATAGGAGGCCTCCCGGTTGAAGTCTGGCGCAGCGCCGGCTGGTGCATAATCTATCGGGTCGCTGGCGCCTGTCATCCGTGCTTAACAGCGTCACGGTCAAAAATCATGGTGTGACGAATGCGAATCTTGCTGACGGGGTCGTCGGGTTGGTTGGGCAGCGCTTTGGCGCCGCGTCTGCGCGCACTTGGGCACGACGTCACCGGGCTCGATCCTGTGCCATCGGCAGAGACCCACATCGTCGGCTCAATCGCCGATCGCGACCTTGTCATGCGGACAGTTCGGGACAACCGGATCGAGACGATCATCCACAGCGGCGCGCTGCACAAGCCCAACATAGAGAGCCGCGCCAACAGCGATTTCGTCGCCACCAACGTGCAAGGCACGCTCAACCTGCTCGACGCGGCGGTGGCGGCCAGCGTGCAGCGCTTCGTCTTCACCTCGACGACCTCGCTGATGATTTCGCAGGCGATACGCGACGGGTTCAGCGGTGGTGCGCGCAAGGCGGCCTGGCTGACGGAGGCGATGTCGCCCGAGCCACGCAACATCTATGGCGTCACCAAGCTTTCGGCCGAGCATCTCTGCCGCCTCTACCATATCCAACATAGGCTGCCGGTGGTCGTGCTGCGCACGGCCCGCTTCTTTCCTGAAGCCGATGACATGGCGCATGCGATCGAGCAGTCGGATGCCAACACCAAGGCTAATGAACTGCTGTTTCGCCGGTTGACGGTCGAGGACGCGGCCGATGCCCACATCCTTGCGCTCGAAAAGGCGCCACAGCTCGGCTTTGATATTTTCATCGTATCGGCGCCAACGCCGTTCCGGCCCGATGATTGCTCGGCGCCGATTGCCGATGCCCCGTCGGTCGTCGCGCGCTACTTTCCGGATTTTCCGGCCCTCTACGCGCGAAAAGGCTGGACGATGTTTTCCTCCATCGACCGGGTCTACGACGCGTCGCGGGCGAGGGACAGGCTGGGTTTCGTCTGCAAGACGAGCTTTGCCGATGTGCTTGCGGCGCTGCGGGCGGAAGAGGACGTTGCCTAGCCGGTGACCGCTGCGGCGTGCGCCATTCCGGCCGTCAGGTCGCCATAGCCAGTGGCGCGGCGCTCATAGACGAGACCGAGCATATTGGCGGCCTTTTCGGCGACCTTGTCGAGCTCCGGATCGTTGGTCTGGGCAAGGTAGATCAGCTTTTCGTAGTTGCCGAAATAGTCCTTGATCAGCTCGGGGTGCTTGTCGAGGCCGAGCGGTTTCATGAAGAAGGCGTCGAACTGACGGCAGAGGAAGTCGGTCATGTAGAACGACATCATGTCGTCGTCGGCAATCTTCGCGTAGGCCTCCATGCCTTGATAGAAGGCGAAGCAGTGCGGACCGGCCATGCGCTCGACGCCATGCTTCTCGCAGATGCGGTCGAGGAGGCCGCCGGTGCCGCAATCGGCATAGCCGACGAAAATGTTGGTGTAGCCTTCCGCCTTGGCCTTTTCGATCGCCTGGTCCATGGCAGGGCCGATGCGGTCGGGATAGAAATGGAATTCCGCCGGCAGGCAGGTCAGGTCGAGGTGGTCCAGTCCAAGCTGTTCCTTGACGGCCAGAACTTCGCGCGCAATCATCCCACAGGCGATAACGAGCAGCCTGTCGTCTTGATTCGGTTTTGTTTTTTGCGTCTTGGCCATGGAACCCGTCGAGCCGGCCTTCGTTGCTGTGGCGCTAATTTATCTGTTGAGGGAGACATCGTCCATGAAACTGCTACGCATCACGCCGATTGCCATCCTGGCCTGCGCCTTGGCCCTTACGGCTTGCGCGAACACCGTCCGTGGCGTCGGCAGGGATGTCAAATCAACGGCCAAAGCAGTCGAGGATACCGTCACCAAGCCCTGATCCGCGCGCGGCCACGTTCATCATCTGGGAACAAAAAAGCCGCGCTGCAAGGCGCGGCTTTTTCTTTTGTCCATGCCTAATTGGCCAATCAGGCCGAAGCCCGCACATTGTGCTTGCGCTTCATGTAATCCTTGGCGGTCTCGACCGCCACCGCCGCGTCGCGGCAATAGGCATCGGCGCCGACGGCCTTGCCGAATTCCTCGTTTAGCGGCGCGCCGCCGACCAGCACGACATAGTCGTCGCGGATGCCCTTTTCCTTCATCGTGTCGATGACGACCTTCATATAGGGCATGGTCGTGGTCAGCAGTGCCGACATGCCGATGATATCGGGCTGATGCTGCTCGATCGCATCGAGATATTTCTCGACCGCATTGTTGATGCCGAGGTCGATGACGTCGAAGCCGGCGCCCTCCATCATCATGCCGACAAGGTTCTTGCCGATGTCGTGGATGTCGCCCTTGACCGTACCGATGACCATCTTGCCCTGCTTCGGCGCGCCGGTGGCGGCGAGCAGCGGACGCAGGATGAACATGCCGGCCTTCATCGCATTGGCGGAAAGCAGCACTTCGGGAACGAACAGGATGCCGTCGCGAAAATCCTCGCCGACGATGCGCATGCCTTCGACCAGCGCCTCGGTCAGCACCTTGTAAGGCACCCAGCCGCGCTCGAGTAGGATGTTCGTGCCTTCCTCGATCTCTTCCTTCAGCCCGTCATAGAGATCGTCGTGCATCTGCTGCACCAACTCGTCGTCGGAAAGTTCGGAAAGGATGATCTCGTCGTCGGACATTTGTATCGAACTCCTGCCGGCATCGCGACTGCGTCGCAAGGCACAAAATATTCACGGTCATTCCTAACCCGCTGAGGGCATGTATCCATAGCTGATTTGCGACTTCCCGCAAAAGGAAAGCGACCGCAAATCTCTTGGAATTCTTGTCGATTTTGCGACAGGTGTTGGCGCTGGCGGGCCGTTTCGAATAGGGTGCATGGCTACGATCTGGCAAGAAGCGGCGAGAGGCAGCCGCTATGGATTCCAGACAAGAACAGATTCAGGGAAGAACCACCATGAGCGAACACGCGGCAGTCGATCAGGAAGCGTCAAACGCGCGACGTGGGCGCGGCGCCAGCGGCGGGGCTGCTGCCCGGCGGGCAGCACGTTCGGGCGGCGGTCCCGGCACGCAGCTCACCTACATCAAGCGCAAGATCAACGTTTATGAGGTGCTGGACGAGGAAGGCCTGGCGCTGATCGAGAAGAATACCGACACGGTGCTAGAGGAGATCGGCATCATCTTCCGCGACGACGCCGAAGCGCTGCAATTGTGGAAAGAGGCCGGCGCCGACGTCAAGGGCGAGCGCGTGCACTTTCCGAAGGGGCTCTGCCGTTCACTGCTCAAGACCGCCCCGCCTGTCTACACCCAGCATGCCCGCAATTCCGAGCGCTCGGTGCAGATCGGCGGCAATGCCACGGTTTTTGCGCCAGTCTATGGACCGCCCTTCGTGCGCGACCTCGATGGTGTCAGGCGCTATGCGACGATCGAGGATTTCCGGAATTTCGTGAAGCTCGCCTATATGGCGCCGTCGATCCACCATTCGGGCGGCACGGTGTGCGAGCCGGTAGACGTGCCGGTCAACAAGCGCCATCTCGACATGATCTACAGCCACATCAAATATTCGGACAAGCCGTTCATGGGCTCGGTGACCGCGCCGGAGCGCGCTGAAGACACCGTCGCCATGGCCAAGATCGTGTTCGGCGACGATTTCGTCGAGAACAACACGGTGCTGACCAGCCTGATCAACGCCAACTCGCCGATGGTGTTCGACGAGACCATGCTCGGCGCGCTAAAGGTCTATGCGCGCCATAACCAGGCCTGCATCGTCACGCCGTTCATCCTTGCCGGCGCGATGAGCCCGGTGACGGTTGCCGGCACGCTGACGCAGGTTCTGGCCGAAGTGCTGGCTGGTGCTTCGTTCACGCAGCTGATCCGGCCGGGCGCGCCGGTGCTTTTCGGCACCTTCGCCTCGTCGATCTCGATGCAGTCAGGCGCGCCGACCTTCGGCACGCCGGAGCCGTCGCTGGTTTCCTATGGCGCCGCACAGCTGGCGCGCCGTCTCGGCCTGCCGTTCCGCACCGGCGGCTCGCTCTGCGCGTCCAAGGTTCCGGATGCACAGGCGGCCTATGAAAGCGCCAACACGCTGAACTCGACCATCCTGGCCGGCACCAACTTCGTGCTGCACTCGGCCGGCTGGCTCGAGGGCGGGCTCGCCTCCTGCTACGAAAAGTTCATGATGGACATCGACCAGCTCGGCATGACGCAGAAGTTTTCCGAGGGCGTCGACCTGTCGGAAAACGGCCAGGCGATGGATGCCATCCGCCAGGTCGGGCCGGGCAGCCACTATCTCGGCTGCGACCACACCCAGGCGAATTTCCAGACCGCTTTCTACCGCTCCAACATCGCCGACAACAATTCCTACGAGCAGTGGCTGGCCGAAGGCGAGAAGACCGCGCCGCAGCGTGCCAACGAACTCGCCCGCCGCTGGCTGGAAAGCTACGAGGCGCCTCACCTCGATCCGAGCATCGACGAGGCCTTGAAGGACTTCATCGCCAAGAAGAAGGGGTCGATGCCCGACGCCTTCACTTGAAAGGAGCCCGAGTCAGGCGGGGCTAAAGTCGCCAACATCATCCATAAGGAAGTCTGGCGGAGCGCGTTCTCCGATCCGGTCAAGAAGGAATGATTGCGCCCGCCGCCGGCAGCGTTGACCGTATTGCTGCGGCGCTTCTCGCCAACGGCCTTGTTCTTCGTGGCGGTTTCAATTTTGCATCAGGCGAAGCGCCGCCAACGGGATCATCGGGCGCGGCTGCAGCGGCCGTCTTGCTGGTCGGGCAGGCGGGTGCCGCGCCTTGGTCGCATTTCCTGCGTTGGCGCGAAAAGCAACCGCAGAAAATCCCCAATCCGCTCGACACCTGGTCGCGCGAAGTGATCGGTGCCGTGGCGGAGACATTCGGGGCGCGGGCCGTTTCGCCTTCCGACAAGCCTTATCTGCCGTTCCAGCAATGGGCGATGCGGGCGGAGGGGCTGAGACCGTCGCCGCTCGGCATCCTCATGCATCCGCGATACGGGCTCTGGCACGCCTATCGCGGCGCGCTGCTGTTTGAGGACGCGCTTCCGGTTCAGGCCGCTGAGGCAGCGCCCTACCTTTGCGATACCTGTGTCGAAAAACCCTGCCTGAAATCCTGCCCGGTCGACGCCTACTCGGCGCAAGGGTTCGCCTATCAATCCTGTCTGGCGCATGTGCGAGGGGTGAATGGCGAGCCGTGCCGCAGCGGCGGCTGTCTTGACCGCAATGCCTGTCCCTATGGCACGGCCTATCGCTATCCACAGGAGGTCCAGGCGTTTCACATGGCGGCATTCGCGGATCTGTAATTCGCCACGCAATCCTGCACGAAATGTTGACGGCCAGGCTCAGGGAACGCCTTGCCGGATCGGCTTGGCGGGATATGTATCGCGCGACAACGGAACGGAGCGGGCGATGACGAAACAAGACCTTCAGATCCGGACCAGGGATGGCGTGGCAAGGGCGGGTCTGTTCCGTGCGGCAAACGCATCTTCGGCCAAGGCCGGCGTCATTCTCTATCAGGACGCTTTCGGTCCGCGGCCGGCGCTCGATAGCATGGCCGAGCGGCTGGCGAATGAAGGTTATTCAGTGCTGCTGCCGGACCTGTTCTACCGCAACGCGCCTTACGGGCCGTTTGACGCCAAGACCGCCTTCGTCGAGGAAAAGACCAAGGCGGCGCTGACGGCACTGGTCACCGGCACGACGCAGGAGATGACCATCAGCGACAGCGCTGCATTCCTCGACGCACTGGCTGCCGAGGGCGTCACCGGACCGGTCGGCACAGTCGGCTATTGCATGGGCGGCGGTCGAGCATTGAATGCCGCCGCAACTTATCCCGACAGAATAAAAGCGGCCGCGAGTTTCCACGGCGGCAATCTGGCCAGCGACGCCGCCGACAGCCCGCATCGCAAGGCAGCCTCCATCAAGGCGCGGGTCTATGTCGGCACATCCGGTGTCGATGGGAGTTTTCCGCCGGAACAGTCGGCGCGGCTGGCCGAGGCGCTCAGGGTGGCAGAAGTCGACCATGTGCTGGAAAACTATGCCGGCATGGCGCATGGCTGGTGCGTGCCCGATCATCGCGTTTTCAATGCCGCGGGCGCCGAGCGCCACTGGAAGCGATTGACGACGCTGTTCGCGGAGACGCTCGTCTAGTGCCGGGATTCACGGCCAGGTCAGAAGATGCCTGAGCGCACCGTCATAGCGACGTGGCCTATTCCATTGATCGCACAGATCGCACTGCGCCATGCGATTACGACCGCACGACCGATGGGACGAAGAATGAGCGGCGGCGGCAGATGAT
Source organism: Mesorhizobium sp. M0496 (assembly GCF_040321205.1). Taxonomy (NCBI): domain Bacteria; kingdom Pseudomonadati; phylum Pseudomonadota; class Alphaproteobacteria; order Hyphomicrobiales; family Phyllobacteriaceae; genus Mesorhizobium; species Mesorhizobium sp. M0496. Next base: position 51,071 of record NZ_JAMYRC010000030.1, read on the forward strand.
TTTCACCTTGCCGCCGCCGTACCCAGGCAGCGCCTACTAGCTCTGCTCTTCCGCGGCGGTTCTTGCCTGTTGGCTGTCTGGACCGTTCGCGGTATCAGGCAGCACAAATGGCGTGGCCCCCCGATGAGCGGGGCGAGCGGGAACGAATAGCCTGATGCAATCCTATGATGTCGTGATCATCGGCGCCGGTGCCGCCGGAATGATGTGCGCCTTGGAGACGGCCAAGCGCGGCCGTTCGGTGCTGATCCTCGACCATGCGGCAATGCCCGGCGAAAAAATCCGCATCTCAGGCGGCGGCCGGTGCAATTTCACCAACATCCACACCAGCCCGAAGAATTTTCTCTCGGGCAATCCGCATTTCTGCATTTCGGCGCTCAGCCGCTACACGCAGCGCGATTTCATCGCGCTCGTACAACGCCGCCGCATTGCCTACCACGAGAAGACGCTGGGGCAATTGTTCTGCGACGGCTCCGCACGCCAAATCATCGACATGCTGGTCTCGGAAATGCAGGGCAGGGGCGTGGAACTGGCCCTGTCGACCAGCGTCGCGGATGTCCGCAAAACCGCCGAGGGGTTTATGCTCACCCTCTCCACCGGCACGGTCACTTGCCAGTCCGTTGTTGTAGCCTGTGGCGGCAAGTCGATCCCCAAGATGGGGGCGACCGGTTTCGGGTATGAGCTCGCCGAACGGTTCGGCCTTGCCGTTGTCGAAACGCGGCCGGCGCTGGTGCCGCTGACCTTCGACGCAAACACGCTCGAGCGGTTGGCGCCCCTGGCTGGCAACGCCGTCGACGTGGAAGTCGCCTGCGGCAGGACGCGGTTCGCCGAAGCAATGCTGTTCACGCATCGCGGCGTCAGCGGACCGTCCATCCTGCAGATATCGTCCTATTGGCGCGAGGGCGACGAAATCCGTATCGCCATGCTGCCGGGAGTCGATGTGGCGGACCTCATTCGCACCGCCAAGCGCGGCAATGGACGACAGGCTGTGCAGACGGTGCTGGCAAACCATCTGCCGAAGCGGCTTGCGCAGTCGATCGCCGAGCGAACCGGGATCGACGGTAACCTCGCCGATCTTTCCGACGCCCAGATCAAGACCGTCGCCGCTGCGGTCAATGAATGGCGCATCAAGCCGGCCGGTTCAGAGGGCTACCGCACCGCCGAAGTGACACTGGGCGGGGTCGACACCAACGGACTCGACCAGAAGACCATGCAGGCAAAATCCGTGCCGGGCCTGTTCTTCATCGGCGAAGCCGTCGATGTCACGGGTTGGCTGGGCGGCTATAATTTCCAGTGGGCGTGGTCGTCGGGCTGGGTGGCGGGCCAAGCGGCTTAGGACCCATTACTTCTGTACCTTCGCCCGAGCACCCGCCGGCGCTTTCTGCTTCTTTTTGGCCTGGTTGTAGTCGATGGCGGCCCGGACAAGGTCTTTCAGGGCGCCCTCATCGAGCTTGTCGCCCTCAAGGATATCGATTGCCCGCCACACCTTGCCGCCAAAACCGTTGTTGAACAGCTTGTCGGGGTCCGGCAGGCTTGCGCCATGGGAAAAGGTGAGCTTAACCTTGTCCTTGTGGGCGTTGCCGACCACGATGTTTCCGTCGAGGCACCAGACCGGGCTGCCCATCCACTTCCATTCCTCGACGATGTCCGGGTCGGCTGCAAGGATGGTCTTGCGGATGCCGGCGAGCGTCTCGCCGCGCCAGTCCTTGAGGCCGGCGATCAGCTGGTCGATCTGTTCGGATGGGTTCATTGGGTGCCTTCCTGTGCCTCGACGGTGTTTTAGCCGCCCATTACCAGCGCGCCAGCTGGGTGATCTGAACGAGGTTGCCGCAGCCGTCGTTCAACTGGGCGATGGTCGAGCCGGTGACCTCGGTCGGCGGCATGGTGAACTCGCCGCCCTTCGCCTTGATGCGCTCGTAATCTCCCTTGACGTCGTCGGTGAAGAACATAACCGCAGGCTGGCCCTGTTTGAAGATGGCTTCCTGATAGGCCTTGGCGGCCGGGTTGTCGTTGAGCGCGAGGTGCAGCTCGGTTCCATCCGGCTCTTCCGCCGATGCAACGGTCAGCCAGCGATAGGGTCCGTTGCTGAAATCGGTCTTCTTGGTCAAGCCCAGCACGTCGGTATAGAAGCGCAGAGCGTTTTCCTGGTTGTCCACATACACGCTGGTCAGCTTGATCTTCATCGCTCTTTCTCCTCTGTCGTATTCGGTCGCTGCGGGATCCAGCCGGGCAGGGCGGCGGCCTGTTTCACCCAGTCCGCCATCCGCGCCTCGTCGAACTGGTCGCCTTCGCGGATGTCGATCCAGCGCACATCCTTGCTCTTTGCCGTGCCGCCGGGTGGGATCGGCTGCAACGACATGCCGCTGAAGAAGGTCACCTTCACGTAATGGGTGAAGACATGGAACGACACGAACCAGCCCTGGCCCTCGATGCCGTAGAATGGCGAGTTCCACCGCACGGCCTTGCGCACGTCAGGCACGTTTCGCTCGATGAGCGCGTCGAGGCGCTCGCCTAGGCCGCGCTTCCAGCCCGGCATAGCAGCGATATACGCCCGCACCGGGGCGTCGCCATCACCCTTGGCGATTTGCGGGTTGCCGCCCGACAGCAGGACCGGTGCGGCGCGGGTCGATTGTCCCAGCTTGGCCATTCTGCCCACTCCTATCCGCCCGCACGCTGCGCGCCGCGCCCCTTGGCGATATGGGGCAGCACGAACATGTAAAGGCCGCTGAACAGCAGCAGGAAGAGTGGCAAGAGCGGTGAATAGACCACCCAAGCGGGAGGTTGCCCATATGCCATGGTGGCGAAGTTGGCGATGACGGTCAGCGTAAAGATGATCGACAGCCAGCGATGAATTTGCCGAATCCACTTGTTCCAGTCCAATGAGGCCTCCCGTCAAAAACGAGCCGAAGTGGACCCATCGATCCGCTTGCCAGCGGTTTCAATCCAGCCGCGCCAGGACGCCTTCCAGGGCAGTAAGGAACTTTTGCCAGCCGACCGTGGCGCCGCGGAAATATGGCTGCTGATCCGGCCGGAAGCCCGTCTGCTCCATGCGCAGATGGGTTCCCGTGTTCGTAGCGGTGAGCGTCCAGGTGACCACGCTCTCGAGATCCTTGGTGTCCCAGGTGTAGGACAGCGTCTTGTTGGGCTCGACCGTCTGGACCTGGCAGTCGACGCCGCCCCAGTCGGCGCTAAGATTGAAACGATGGTCCACGGCTGGCTTGAAGTTGTTTTTCATCAGCCACTCCTCGATCAGATGCGGTTGGGTGAGCGCGCGCCAGATCTTTTCCGGCGGATAGGGGATCTCACGTTCGACGATGACGGAGCGCGTTTCGGTCGCTGTGCTGGTCATTGGTCCATTCTTTTGAGCAAATTTTCGAGATCGTCGAACCGGCTCTGCCAGAACGCGTTCATCTGGTTCGTCCAGTCGGTCAGTGGGGAAAGTGCTGCGAGCTGGGCGCTGTAATGGGTCTGTCGTCCTTCATGACGGTCCCGCACCAGCCCGGCTTGCCTGAGAAGACCGAGATGCTTCGACACCGCCGGCTGCGAGACCCCCGACTGAGCTGTCAAAGCGCCGACCGTCTGCTCGCCTTCCCGGCACAGGCGCTCGAAGATCGCCCGACGCGTCGGATCGGAGAGCGTTCTGAAGAGGACATCGTGAGCGTTGGTCATTTGGGATCGATAACCCAATGGCTATTGGTTTGACGTATAACCACCGAGATATGGATGTGTCAAGCGGGAGCGTCGATGATCACGATCCGGCCGTTTCCAAAAAAATCTTTCCATTGCCCCAAGGATTAGCCATTAGCCTTCGTCCAACAGGCAAATGATGGCGATGATGCTGGATGAAAGCGAAGCCTCCGACGCCGAACTGATTGGCCGGGCGAAGGGCGGAGACAGGGGGGCCTTCAGCAAATTGCTGGAGCGTCACTACGACTTCGTCTATCGCGCCGCCTATCGCTGGTGCGGTAAGAAGGCGGACGCCGAAGACATCGCCCAGGAAGTCTGCGTGCGGTTGGGCAAGGCGATCCGCGATTATCGCGGCGGCGGCGCCTTCACGACATGGCTCTATTCCGTGACGATGAACGCCGCGCGAGACGTGATGCGCAAGACCACCCGCGAAGCGGTCAAGACTGAAGCCTTTGGCGCCTACAGCATGATCGCGGGCGAGGCTTCGGTCGAACCGGAAGACCCGGCCGAGGCGCTGTGGGCGTCGGTGCGGCAACTGCCGGACAAGCAACGCGACGCGGTGCTTTTGGTCTATGGCGAGGGCTTGAGCCACGCAGCCGCCGCCGAGGCGATGGCGATCTCGGAGACGACGGTTTCCTGGCACATCCATGAAGCGAAGAAACGGCTGAAGACGCTGATGCGCACGGCCGGGGAAGTGTGACCATGGTCGACGACAACGAACTCAAGAGACTGCGCGATATCGCGGCGCCGGCGCCGGGCGAGTGCGCGAAGGCCCGTGCCTTCGAAGCCGCTCTGCGCGCATACGATCAGGAAAATATCTCTGCTGTCACCCAAGGATCGGTTGGCGGGCTTCGTCTCACAGAGCGAGCACAAAAGCTCTGGAGCGAGATCATGCAAAAGAAACTCATTGCCACGCCGGCCCTTGCCGGGCTCGTCGCCCTGCCGATCGCCGGATACGCCACTTTCCATATGCTGAGAGAGCAGCCGCCCAAATTCGGCGGCGACGAAAAGATCAGCGAGACGCTGGCCGACAAGCCGGCGACCCTGAAGCCGACGACCGCCGAGCCGAAGCCGGTTCGCACCGAGCTGGAGAAAGACAAGAAGGCCGACGCCGATGTGGAAAGCCGCGATGCGACCGATGCGCTTGTAGCCCCGGTCTCGCCGCCGAAATCCGAATCGACCGTTGCCGCCGGCGGTACGGCACAGCAGGAATCAGCGATTTCAAGTGGCGCTCCACGACAAGACGCGCTGGGAGGCGGCGTGCCGGCCGAACCCGCGCCACCGGCACCGACAGGTGAATTCGCGTTGGATGGCGCCGTAAGCGCACCCAGCACCTCTCGGGCCGCCCGCATGCCGGCCGAATCCAAGCTGATGGTGCCGCAGCCGTCGACCTTGCCGGCCGACCAGATGCAGCCGCAACAGGAAAACCGCGACCGCGTCGAGGATTTCAAGACCAATCCGCTGCATGCCGCGCTCGAAGACCCGGTCTCGACTTTCTCGATCGACGTCGACACGGCTTCCTATTCCTTTGTGCGGCGCTCGCTGAAGGAAGGTTTCATGCCGCAGGCCGATACGGTGCGTGTCGAGGAGATGATCAACTACTTCCCCTATGACTGGAAGGGTCCGGAGTCTGCGTCGACGCCGTTCAACTCGACCGTCAGCGTGATGCCGACGCCGTGGAACACGCACACCAGGCTGATGCATGTCGCCATCAAGGGGTTTGACGTCAAGCCGACCGAGCAGCCGAAGGCCAATCTGGTCTTCCTGATCGATGTCTCGGGCTCGATGGACGAGCCGGACAAGCTGCCGCTGCTCAAATCGGCTTTCCGGCTGCTGGTCAGCAAGCTGAAGGCGGACGACACCATCTCTATCGTCACCTATGCGGGTGACGCGGGCACAGTCCTGGAGCCGACCAAGGCGTCCGAAAAGGACAGGATACTCCGTGCCATCGACAATTTGACGCCTGGCGGTAGCACGGCCGGCGAAGCGGGCATCAAGGAAGCCTACAGGTTGGCGCAAAAATCCTTCGTCAAGGACGGCGTCAACCGGGTGATGTTGGCCACCGACGGCGACTTCAATGTCGGCCAGAGCGACGACGATGATCTGAAGCGGCTGGTCGAGAGCGAGCGCAAGACCGGTGTCTTCCTGTCGGTGTTCGGTTTCGGCCGCGGCAATCTGAACGACCAGATGATGCAGACCATCGCCCAGAACGGCAACGGCACCGCCGCCTATATCGACACGCTAGCCGAGGCGGAAAAGGTGCTGGTCGAGGACGCCTCCTCGACGCTATTCACCATCGCCAAGGACGTGAAGATCCAGGTCGAGTTCAACCCGAACAAGGTCTCCGAATACCGCCTGATCGGCTATGAGACCCGGGCGTTGAACCGCGAGGATTTCAACAATGACCGCGTCGATGCCGGCGATATCGGTTCGGGCCATTCCGTCACCGCGATCTACGAGATCACGCCGAAAGGCAACGGTGGCGAGCAGATCGATCCGCTGCGCTATGGCCAGGCGTCGGTGGACAATGGCGGCGTCGCCAATGCGGACGAATATGCCTTCGTCAAGATACGCTACAAGCTGCCCAATGAAGACGTCTCGAAGCTGATCACCACGCCGGTGACCTCGGCCAACGAGATTTCGTCCTTCGACCAAGCCAGCACCGACCAGCGTTTCTCCGTCGCGGTTGCCGCCTTCGGCCAGAAGCTGCGCGACGAGGATGCGACCGCGAAGTTCGGTTACGACAAGATCATGGAGATTGCCACTGCCGCTCGAGGAGCCGACCCGTTTGGGTACAGGTCCGAGTTCCTCTCGCTTGTGCGCCTTGCCTCGGCGCTGGGCGGTAACCGGTAGTGGTGATGACGGCCGGTTTCTTTCAGATGGGATCGTTCTGATAGGAGAAACCGACCAACGGGCGGGTGAGGCAGGCCGGCGAGGGTTCATTCCCTTGCCGGCCTTTTTTCGGATCTATTCAGGTGAGACCGGCCTGGCCTGAATCTCAACAGATCCGAAGCGCGGCGTTAACCTGCGCGATCGTTAAATTGCTCGGCATTTCCGGTACCGGATCGCAACCCCCTCCTTGCTACACGGGACAGGTCTACGGTGCTTGAGGGAGCCGGAATTGCAGATCAGGACTATCGCCAACTCGACACCTCCGGCACGCGACGCCTCGGCGGCTTCATCTGCCCCATCATCCGAATCCAGGCGTATCCGCGACGATGTCGCGCAGGCGCGTCACACCGCCATGTCGGCGCTGACCAACGACCGCTTCCGCATCATGCTGGAGCAGATCACTGATCCGGTTTCATCCGGTGCGCTGATGACGATGCACGGCGACAATGTGGTCGATTTCAAGTCGGCGCAGTCGAGCTACGCCGACAACAGCGAATAATCGAAAACCGATAAGGTCAGGCCCGGCTGCGGCGGCGCTCACGGCGGGCTTCGCTGGTCTCGGCGGTGTTTTCCGTCGCCACCTTGTTGCGCATCGGACCGATGCGCTCGACGATCGCGGCAACCGTCGGACGATCCGCCTTGGTGTGCGCGTCGAGCGCCTTGCGCATGGCGGCCAGGTGCTGGAACGAGGTGCCGCAGCAGCCGCCGATAATTTTGGCGCCGCCATCGACGGCGAGCCTGACATAATCGGCCATCAGTTCGGGCGTGCCAGAATAATGGATCTTGGTACCGCGGAATTCGGGGATGCCGCAATTGCCCTTGACGATCACCGTCGCTTCCGGCTTCGCCTCGGTCATGTCGAGCAGCGAGGCCAGGATGTCGGACGCGCCGACGCCACAATTGGCACCAACGCCGAGCGGCGCCTGCGACAACCCATCGGTGACGCCGTGGATATCCCTGGGCAGCAGGCCCATCATGGTGCGGCCGGCGGTGTCGAAGGAGCCAGTGTAAGTGTAGGGCAGGCCAACGCGGATGGCAGCCTCGGCGGCGGCGCGGATCTCGTCGGGAGCCGACATCGTCTCGATCCAGGCGACTTCGGCGCCACCGGCCTTGAGGCCCTCGATCTGCTCGGCGAAGGCGTCGACCGCCTCGTCATAGGTCATGGCGCCAAGCGGCACCAGCAATTCGCCGGTTGGGCCGACCGAGCCGGCGACGATCACCTTGCGGCCGGCCTTGTCGGCGACGGTGCGCGCGAGCTCGGCGGCGCGCTTGTTCAGCGCATGCGCGCGGTCCTGCGCATGGTGCAGCTTCAGCCGGTGGCGGGTGCCGCCGAACGAATTGGTCAGGATGATGTCGGCGCCGGCATCGACGAAATTCTGGTGCAGGCTTGTGATGGTGTCGGGCGCCGTCTCGTTCAGCAGTTCGGGCGCCTCACCGGCCTCGAGCCCCATGGCGAACAGGTTGGTGCCGGTGGCGCCGTCGGCCAGTAGCACGCCCTTTTCAGCCAGCAAGGCATCGATCGGGTTGGTGATCGTCATCGGAATGGCTTTCGTATTTTGAATTCGAATAAGGATATAAAGAAGTCTTTATGTGCAGTCAATGATTTGCCGTGATGGTCCAACCAGGTCGGGGCCTTTTCCTCACGGTGTCGAGGTGACCTCGACGTGGATTTCGGTGCAGATCCCGCCGTTGGTCGGATAATAGTCAACCGAGCAAGCGGTGACCACCAAGAGCAGATCCTGTTCAGTGTGCAACGTCACATTGCCGCCCGAGGATTGATCGAGGCCTCGACCACCAACCTGCCATGCGGCTGGTAGGAAGTTCTGGAAGAGATCGACACGGTCGGGACAAAGGGCAGTGTTGTGTCGGCATCAAGGCATGGAGGGGCTGTTCATGCGCCAGCAAACAAATTCAGTGGAATGCCAATAACAACCTTTGGTTTGTGTTGACACGCAACCTGATCTCAACGACCGTCACACGAGATGACTTGGAAAAACAAGGCTTTATACGGTTGCGTGAAATGAATTTTTCATTGTCGAGATTCTGGGATTTCTTGCATTCGCGCCTTTTTACGAACGCGGCAACGGCCTGGATGCGCATCTCAATGATCATCGCGTTCAGTTTCCTACTCGCAACAGGTCCAAATTTTCAGGTGTATCTCGTGGCGCTGGTCAATAGCGACTCTGCGGCCATCTATGAATCAGCTTATCAGACAGATTTGATCACATTTCCAAGTTTATCAGATTGGCTTGGGGGAGTCTTGTATTGGCCGTTCATATGTGCGGCTGTGGCAATAGTGGCATTTTCCTTCAGAAACTATTCTTTTAAGAAGACGGTCGACTCAATTGCGATCTTCAGTTTTGCTATCTTGACGGTAATTGACGTTATCACTGATCTCATATTAGGCCAATTTTCAATAGGTCGGTTTTTCCAGAATGTCGTAGCCAATTTGTTGGGCGGCGTTGCCTTGGGATTTACTGCCGCGTTGATACTGGTGATTTGCGAATACATAGCCAAAATTTTTTCGGGCCGAGCCGCTAATGTTGCCTCGGGCGCAGCGGCAATTGGCCTCGGCGTCCTTCTCTCCACTGCCGCATACTACATCTTGGATTTTTTCTATCGACCACTTCCGGTGCGTATTGTGATGGTCTTGAGCCACCCAGCGCACGGTGCACTAATTACCGACGCTACGGATCGCAATCCAACTGAGGAATCTGATGGGACAACTGCCTCTGTGCCGCGCTTCTCGTTCGTCCCGGCAATTTCGACAAATGGATTTGCTAATTGGCGAAAGGGTGACGGCCCGATGACGGTTCGGTGGGGCGCACTAGGCACGCCCGCGAAGTTTGACGCCGAGATCACCCTATTCGGCGGGTGCACCGATAGGTCCGATCTGCCAAAAACAACATATGAAAAAAATGCTTATGAACTTCCGAACGTTCGTAGCCTCGATTTTTGGGTCGAGAGCGGACTTTGGGATCTCAACGTGTTTGGAACTCAAGATTCCTCATCAGGTACCTTCAATTTTTCCCCTCAGAAATATGCATTCTTTTCAACGAATAAAGTTGATCAAAATAAGACTATTGAGATGGAGCAGTTTATAGACGAAAAATCGACCCTTGCCTATAAAAGCTCGGGTGAGATTTCTTACTATGCACTAGTCGTCCCGTTTGTTGTTGAAAATGATTCGATTGTTTCCCGTTCTACAATCCTCCATTTAAAAGTTGATGGAGACGAAACTATATTAAATCTTACGACTGATAAACCTGACAAAAACTGGGAAAAATTGTTGAAATGCAAGCAGCTTTCGGCCTCCTCGATCTTCTCTCGCGGCTCATTTGATATGAGCAGCATGAGCCTTTTAGGGATTCTCGTTAAAATCAAACCACATGCTGGCGAGTCGTATGTGAATCCGACGCATACGATAAAGGTGGATGGCGAGAATGGCTGGGTTACAATTAAGGGTCTGAAATCTGATGAATTAAACCAGGCGCCATCTGGTCGTGCTGAAGGAGTTTTAGTAGGTGGGGGTGTCGCCAGCATCGAGGTTAACGGCGAGGTCGAGTCTACCACTTCCACTGACAACATTGATGCTATTGGTGATTTTAAGGGGAGCTACGATACGTCCGGCCAAATTCGGTTCGCCGGCATCGCAAAGCTTCTATGGAAAAATCAGGTTCGTGCCAACCCTACTAAATGGGAGACCCTAGAAGGGGAGCACCGAGCCTATTTGATAGCCCTATCGGTCGCTGTATTGAGCTTTGCATCAGGGTTAGTCGTGATGAGGCTCAGGAAACAAGACGACCTTGATATATAGCGCGATAGTTGGGAAAGCCGACGCGTCTGTAGAGTGCGCTGTCGAATGACCATGATTGCCAGAGCTCAGACAGTGCTCGATGGAAACGACATGCTGGCCAGTTTGTGGGCGAAGCCTGCCGCCTCGTGTGCATTGATGTCGGCGGCGCGGATCAGATTGTCGAAGTGCTGGATCAGCGTCTGGATCGGCTGGGTGGCGTTGAGCACCAGATACATGTCGCCGACATAAATGGCGGCGCGATAGGGCCCGAAGATGGTGTAGGGGATCGAGTAGCGCATCCGCCCGTCATAGAGAAACAGCCGGAAGGTCGGATAGAGGTCGTCGAGCAGCGTTGCCATGTGCAGTAGCTGGGCGCGACGGTCGGCTTCCGGGAAACGATCCCAGACACCCAGCCCGCGTGCAAATATCTCCAGCGTGTGGCGCGGCATGCAGACTTCCATGTCGGTTTCCGGCCGCCTGTTGTAATCGATGCGGTATTGCGTTTCGCCGGCCTGCGCCAGGCGGTTCTTGTTGGCGATGCCCGCCTCGTAGTCGACCAGCGCCTCGGTGCGCAGAAGGTCGGGAATGCCGGCCGGCACGTAGCGGATCTTGGTGCCCGCGGCCTCGGCATGCCATTTGGCCAGCAGCGTGCGGTCGAAGCCGTCGGGCGCCTCCTCGATCTCCAGGCTCTCGCGGATTTCGCCGGTGAGGCCCTCATCCTGGCTGAGGCCGAGAAGCCAGTCGAGCGACACCTTGAATTCGGCGGCGATGTTGAGCAGCGTTTCGGCGCGAGGCAGGCGGGTCGAGGCGCCCGACAACAGCTGCGACAGCGCCGAGCGGTCGATGCCGACCGCCGTCGCGAAGGCCGACTGGTTGAGGTCGGAGCGTGTCAAGAGCATTTTCAGGCGTTCGCGGAAGATGGTCGACAGGTCGCGCTTGTCCATCTCGGTGCTCCGGTCCGATTGAGGAAAAATTTGCGCCGAAGCGTCTTCACGCGCTCCTCAGGCGTAAATAAATCCCTAAGTCTGTTTACAATGTATAACATGTGCGGTCAAAAATGCGCAATCGCAACAGTTTGTGCACTTTGTCTCGTTGAGTGGAATCATTTCTCCTGACACAATGCTGTCAGGAACCAATTGGGGTTCCGGCGACTGAGGGACAGTGGTCGATAGCATGACGGGCAAGGGCATCAGGCGACGCAGCGTACCGGCCATCGAGTGGCCGACCGTGGTACTCGCCTTCTTCTGTTACGCAACATGGCTCGCCACCGGTTTCCTGCTCTGGCCATCCTACCCCATCCTCGCGCTCGCCGTCCTCGCCTTCACCGCCGCACTGCAATCCTCGATCATGCACGAAGTGCTGCACGGACATCCGACGCGCAACGCGCGGGTCAACGAAGCCTTCGTCTTTCTGCCGATCGGTCTGGTCTGGCCGTTCCGCCGCTTCAAGACCATCCATCTGCGCCACCACGCCGACGAGCGGTTGACCGATCCGCTGGACGATCCGGAAAGCTATTACCAGGCGCTGTGGCAGCATGACGAACTGCCGCCGACGATGAAATTCGTGCTCAAGATCAACAACACCATGGCCGGCCGGTTCGTGCTCGGCCCTTGGCTGTCCTGCATCGGCTTCTTCATCGACGATGCCAAGCAGATGATCGCCGGTGACAAGGCGATCCGCAAGGCGTGGCTGATGCATGCGATCGGCCTTGCCATCGTGGTGCCGATCGTCCAGTTCGGCTTCGGCATCCCGCTGTGGCTCTACATCCTGGTGCCGGTCTGGCTCGGCCAGTCGCTGATTTCGATCCGCACTTTCGCCGAGCATCAATGGTCGGAACATCCGGAAGGCCGCACGGTGATCGTCGAGCGTTCACCGCTGTCTTTCCTGTTCCTCAACAACAATCTGCACTTCGTCCACCACAAGACCCCGACCGTGGCCTGGTACAAGCTGCCCAAGCTGTTTCGTGACCGTCGTGAGGAATGGCTGCGGATGAACAATGGCTATGCCTATCCGAACTATTTCGCACTGATCAAAGCCTATGCGTTCAAGGCGAAAGAGCCGATTGTGCACCCGGTGCTGCGGCGCGCGCCAGAGCCGGGCAGAGCCTTCAAACCGCGCATCAGGGCGCGCAGCATCAGCGGGCTTGGCAGCGCGCCGGTTCCCGCCGAGCCGCCCAAGGAATAATTCCGGCGTATATCCGGGCGTGTCGGCCAATTCTGATTGGACGCCGCGTTTTTGCGATCCTTTTTCCAGACGTGGTGATTGAGTGTCGGGCATGAGTGAATTGGTTGCGGCGTTGCCGATGTACGACTGGCCCGAAGTGCGCGGCGAGGTCGATGCGCAATGGGCACGATTGCGCGAGGCCTTTCGGCAAAAGGGCATCGATGCGCCGCAATCCATCGTGCGTCGCAATGGTGACCTGCCGCCGGTACCGGGCGGCATTCATTATAATGCCCAAGGAGAGCTGATCGCGCCGGACCCGGCGACATTGCCGCCGGATGAACTGGATTTTCCCAGCCTTTGGCTGCACCCGGCGCTGTTGTTTGCGCAGACATGTTGGGGCCCGATGGAATTCGGCCTTTCGAAGCATGTCCAACTCATAGGCCAACCCAGCTACGACGCTTATGAAGGCGGGAAGGGCGAACTCTATTCGAGCGCCATCATCGTGCCGGCGGACGGCGGGATGTCAGTACCTTCGCCCACGGACGGCCGGGCCGTCATCCCGATCGATCTGATTCAGAGCAAGCGGTTCACCTTCAACAGCCTCGATTCCATGTCAGGTATCATCGCCTTGTCCCGTGACCTCGACGACTTGGACCCGCTTTCGCAAAGCGATCTGTTTTCGGAAAACCTGCATAGCGGTGGGCATCGCGCTTCGATTGTCGCTGTCGCCGAAGGCAAGGCGGATGTCGCGGCGATCGACTGCGAAAGCTGGGCGCTGGCGCAGCGCTTCGAGCCTGCGGCGCGAGCGGTGAAGGTCGTCGGCTGGACAGCACGGCGCAAAGGTCTGCCGTTCATCACCGCCGCAACGACACCGGAAAAAACCGTCGTCGCGATGCGCGAGGTCATTGCCGGCCTAACCGAGCAGCCTCGCATCCAGCGGGTAGGTTGAAAGCTGCTCGTTGCCGGCCGCGGTGATCAGGATCTGTTCCTCGATCTTGACGCCCTCGCGCCCGCCAAGCCTGCCGATATAGCTTTCCACACACACCACCATTCCGGGTTCCAGAACGCCATCGGGCGTATCGGCAGTCCAGTCGCTGGCATGCGGCAAGGTCGGATATTCATCGGCCAGGCCGACGCCGTGATAGAGCACGCCATAGCGCGTCGGGAAGCAGTCTCCCGGCGGCACCGCCGAGCGTTCGACGAGGTCGCGGAACGAGACGCCGGGCTGCATCAGCGCTATGTTGCGCGCGACCTGGCCGGCGGCGATGCGAAACAGCTCGCGCTGCTCGTCGGACGGCTTTGCATCGCCGCACAGCCATGTGCGCGACAGGTCAGCGCAAAAGCCGTAGGGACCGATCAGGTCGGTGTCGAAGGCGACGAGATCGCCTGATACAATCTTGCGTGACGAGCATTCCTGGAACCACGGATTGGTGCGCGGGCCTGACGTCAGCAGCCGCGTCTCGATCCATTCGCCGCCGCGGGCGATGTTGCCGCGATGCAGTTCGGCCCATAGCTCATTCTCGGAAATCCCTGGCTTCAGAGCCTGTTCCATCTCGCCCATTGCCGCCTCGCAGGCGACGATAGCGCGGCGCATGGCAAGGATTTCGTCCGGCGACTTGATCAGCCGCGCATTCTCCATCACCGCCTCGCCATTGCCGATCGAAACACCAAGGCGCGCCAGTTCCTCGACGCCTTCAGGGTTGATGTGGTCGACTGCGATGCGGCTGTTGGCGCCGCCATGTTCCCTAACCAGATCGGCGATGCCGGCGGCCCAGCGGCGGACCTTTTGCTCCGTAAGCTCGCCGCTATAGAGGTACATCCATGACACAGCGGGGCGAACCTCGTCGACGATGCCGGAATGGTCGGAGAGGTGTTCGCAGGAGAAATAGTCGAACAGCACCACCGGTCCGTCGGTCGCAACGAAGCAATGCCGCGTCGGATTGTGCGCCACCCACGACTGCATGTTGGTGGAGTCCGTCGCGTAGCGGATGTTCACGGGATCGTAGAGCAGCGCGCCGGCATAGCCGCGGCGCCTCAACTCGGCGCGGATACGCTCCAGCCGGTATTGGCGCATGGCAGGCAGATCGGGAGCGGCAATGCCCGCCGCGGCCCATTCAGCCTCCGCCTGCGCGCCATAGCCCAGCACATGCTGGTTGAGCGCCGCCGCCTTCTGCCGGGAGGCGTCGCGCTGCGCCTCGATCGAGCCCGGCTCGAACGGCATGATCTTGCGATGCCGGCCAAAGCTGCCCTTTGGCCCCGCGCTGTCCATGGTCGAACCTCAGGTCCGCATCTTTTCGCCACTCGGATCGAAGGGTGCTTCGACGTTGATGCGGGCCGGGCGCCGATGTCCGAGGATTTCGATTTCGAACAGGCCCGCGCTTTCGTCCTCGGCAAGAGCCGCCGGCACGTAGCCCTGCGCCATCGACTTCTGCACATAGTGGGCATAACCGCCTGAGGTGACCCAGCCGACCACGCGCCAGTCGCCGTCGACGATGCCGCGCACGGCGGACGCACCTTCGGCAGCCTTGGAGCCGCGTATTTCCTTGCCGCCCTTGTCGAAACGCGGTGCGCCATAGCCATGCGGCTTTTCAACCGTGCCGTAATCCTTGCTGACTTTGGCCCAGATCGGCTCGTCGCCCATGACGTCAGCATCGGCGGCATCGACGATGAAGGAGACGCGGCGCAGTTTTGGTCCTTCCGCCTGTTCCTTGGCGGCTGCCTCGCGGCCGATGAAGTCGTTTTTCTCCAGCTTGATGAAGCGGTCCATCGCCCCTTCAAAGGGTCCGTAGATCGGCCGCAACTCGCGGAACCAGGTCGGAAAATTCTTTTCCAGGCGCATGGAGAGCAGAGCGCGCATACCGAAATCCACGAGGCCGAATTCCTCGCCGGCGTCCTTGATCGCCTGGTAGACCAGGCGCTCATAGGCTGGCGCCATCCAGATCTCGTAGCCAAGATCGCCGGTGTAGGTGATGCGGTTGACGAGACAAGGCGCGCCGCCGACCGCCATCTCGCGGAAATCCATGAAGCGGAAGGCTGTGGTCGAGATGTCGACATCGACGAGTTTCTGCAGCAAGTCGCGGGATTTCGGTCCGGCGATCGACAGACCGACGAGCGTCTGGTCGAAGCGGTGGATACGCACCGAACTATCCTTCGGCAGATGCTTCTCGAACCAGCGCATGTGGTATTTCTGCGCGGCCGACGAACCCCAGATCATGAAGCGGTCTTCTGCTGCCTTGGCGATGGTGAAGTCGCCGATCAGCTTGCCGAATTCATTGAGCATCGGCGTCAGCACGATGCGGCCGGTCTTCGGCATGCGGTTGGTCATCAGCCGGTTGAGGAAATCCTCCGCCGCCGGTCCCGACACTTCGTATTTGGCGAAGTTGGCGATCTCGGTGACGCCGACGCGCTCACGCGTGGCGCGCACTTCCTCGCCGATCGGCCCAAAATCGTTGGAGCGATGGAAGGAGACGATATCCCTGGGCTCCTTGCCTTTCGGTGCGAACCACAGCGGCGTTTCGAGACCCCAGCTGTCGCCCATGATGGCGTTGTTGGCCAGCATGGTGTCGTAGAGCGGCGTCGTCTGCGCCGGGCGCGCTGCCGGCAGTTCCTCGTTGGGGAAGCGGATGGAGAAGCGGCGCGAATAGTTTTCGCGCACCTTGGCGTTGGTGTAGCGCAGGCCGGCCCATTCGCCGAAGCGGGTGACATCCATGCCCCAGACGTCGAACCCGGGATCGCCATGTACCATCCAGTTCGACAGCGCCAAGCCGACGCCGCCGCCCTGGCTGAAGCCGGCCATGACGGCGCAGGCGCACCAGAAATTGGTCAGGCCCTGCACCGGACCGACCAGCGGGTTGCCGTCGAGCGCGAAGGTGAAAGGGCCGTTGATGATCTGCTTGATGCCCGCCTTCTCGATGCCGGGGAAATGCTTGAAGCCGATTTCCAGCGACGGCGCGATGCGGTCGAGGTCGGGCGGCAGCAATTCGTGGCCGAAATCCCACGGGGTGTTGACCGGCGACCACGGCTTGCAGGCCTTCTCATACGTGCCGAGCAGGATACCGTTGCGCTCCTGGCGGGTGTAGATCTCGCCCTTGAAGTCGAGCACGCCGATCATCTCGCGGCCGGTCGATTTGTTGAACTCCTCGACCTCCGGCATCGGCTCGGTCAGGAGATACATGTGCTCCATGGCCAGTACCGGCAGTTCGACGCCGACCATGCGGCCGATCTCGCGCGCCCACAGGCCGCCGCAATTGACGACATGCTCGGCCTTCACCGTGCCCTGTTCAGTGACGACGTTCCAGGTGCCGTCGACCTCCTGCGTCAGTTCGACGACGCGGTTGCGCAGCACGATCTCGGCGCCGAGTTTCTTGGCCGCCTTGGAATAGGCGATCGTCGTTCCGGACGGATCGAGATGGCCTTCGACCGGATCCCACATGGCGCCGACGAAATTGGTCTCGTCCATCAGCGGGAACATCGCCTTGGCTTCGGACGGGGTGATCAGTTCGGTGTCCATGCCGAGATAGCGGCCCTTGGCGTGGGCAAGGCGCAGAAAATCCATGCGCTCGGGCGTATCGGCCAACATCACGCCGCCGGTCAGATGCAGCGAGCAGGACTGGCCGGATATTTCCTCGATCTCCTTGTAGAGTTGCACCGTGTAGGCCTGCAGCTTGGCGACGTTGGGGTCACCGTTCAGCGTATGGAAGCCACCGGCCGCGTGCCAGGACGAGCCGGAGGTAAGCTCCGAGCGCTCGATCAGCATGATGTCGGTCCACCCGGCCTTGGCCAGATGGTAGAGAACCGAGCAGCCGACGACGCCGCCGCCGATGACAACCGCTTTTACATGAGATTTCATCTAGATAGGTCCGTTTTTGAAGGGAATGAATCGATTGGGAGCGGCGTGAAAACAAAGCGGAGGTCGGAGACAGCGATGTCTTCCGCTAGCTTGCCATCAAGCGCGGCAAGGATGGTTTCACAGACGGAAGTACGATGTTGCAGGACGTCATGGCTCCAAAGGCGCAGGATCGAGTAGCCTTGGGTCCGCATGAAATCGTCGCGGCGGCGGTCATATGAACTGCCGGCGTGCTGGTGTCCGTCGACTTCAACGACAAGCCATTTTTCGCGGCAAGCGAAGTCTGCGTAGTATGGCCCGATAGAGAACTGTCGCGTGAACTTGTAGCCACCAAGTTTGCGGGCTTTTAACTCGAGCCAAAGCAGAGCTTCGGCCTGGTTGTCACCTTGCCTGAGTTTTCTGGCTCGCTGGGTGGTGCCCGTTTTGCGGCGGCTGCGGGTTGCGGGGCGGGCTTCCCCCACTCCGTCGCCGCTTCGCGACGCCACCTCTCCCCCCTCCGGAGGGAGAGGAAGGGCGCCGGCTGTGGAAAGTTCGCGCCCTTCCTCTACCCCGTCGATCGGGGGAGAGGTGTCGAGCGAAGCTAGACCGATTGGGGGTCGACTGTTCGTCAAAGCAATGCTTCCGCCTGGTTGCCCGCTTGCCGGAGGTTACGCGCTCGCTGCGTTGTCCCTGTTTGCGGCGGCTGCGCGTTTCAGGAACGGCTTCCCCCACTCCGTCGCCGCTTCGCGGCGCCACCTCTCCCCCCTCCGGAGGGAGAGGAAGGGAGCCAGCCTGTATAGGCTCGCGCCTTTCCTCTTCCCCGTCGATCGGGGGAGAAGTATCGAGCGAAGCTCGACGGAGTGGGGTCGACTGTTCATCAACAACACAGACGATCAAAAATCGGTCGGCGCGCCGCCCTCGGACCGGCGCTTGGCGACGAAGGCGTTGAGTTCCTCGCGGACGGCCGGGTCCATGTAGGGCTCTTCGTAGGACGCAAGTCGTTCTTTCCAGACTTTGTTGGCCTTTTCGAGCGCCGTCGGCGAGCCGGCTTCCGCCCAGGTCTCGTAATTGCGCCAGTCGGACAGGATCGGCGAGTAGAAGGCGGTCTTGTAGCGGTCCTGCGTGTGCTGGGTGCCGAAGAAATGGCCGCCGGGACCGACCGACTGGATCGCGTCGAAGCCAAGCGCCTCGTCGGAAAGGTCGAGCGGGGTCAGGAATTCCGCCACCATCTGCAGCAGGTCGATGTCGAGAATCGTCTTCTCGTAAGAGCAGCGCAAGCCGCCTTCGAGCCAGCCGGCGGCATGCATCATCAGATTGCCGCCGCCCTGGATGGCACCCCACAGCGAGAACACGCTTTCATAAGCCGCCTGGGCGTCGACCGTGTTGGCGGCGCAGGTGTTGGAGGTGCGGTAGGGGATGTTGTAGCGGCGGGCAAGCTGGCCGCCGACGAGCTGCGCCTTCATGTATTCCGGCGTGCCGAAGGCCGGTGAACCGGACTTCATGTCGACATTGGAGGTGAAGCCGCCATAGCCGACCGGCGCGCCCTTGCGCACCATCTGCGCGAAGGCGATGCCGGACAGTGCCTCGGCGTTTTGCTGCACCAGCGCGCCGGCGATGGTGACCGGCGCCATGGCACCCGACAGGGTGAATGGCGTCACGACGACGACCTGGCCCTTGCTCGACATCTGGATGATGCCTTCCATCATCGGCACATCGAGCTTGAGCGGCGAATTGGTGTTGATGATGGTGAAGACGGACGGCTCTTCGAGCAGCTGTTCGTGGCTAATGCCGCGCGCGATCCTGGCGATCTCGATGCCGTCCACATTGCGCTCCTTGCCGAGCGAATAGATGTGGAACACCTTGTCGGTGAGCACGCTGAGATCGCGGATGCATTCGAGGTGGCGCACGGACGGATGGATATCAGTCGGCTCGACCGGATAGCCACCCGTGCAGTTCAGGATGTTATGCATCTGCGCGAGTTTTAGGAAGTTGCGATAATCCTGCTGGTTGCCGGGCCGGCGGCCACGATCGATATCGGAGCAATTGGGCGCCGACGCCATCATCGAGATGATCACATTGTTGCCGCCAAAGCGCACATTGTGCGCGGGATTGCGGGCATGGATGGTGAACTCCGACGGGCAGTGCGACACCAGTTCGAGGATCATGTCGCTGTCGAAGCGCACCCGCTCGCTGCCGTCGCGCACGTCGGCGCCATGCGCCTTCATGATGCGGCGGGCTTCGTCATGCAGCACGTCGACGCCGATTTCCCTGAGCACGCGCAGGGAGGCGAGGTGGATCGATTCCAGCTCGTCGTCGGAAACCAGCCTGGTTGGAGTCAGCGGATTTTTCAGCTGGCGGAAAGCCGGCTGCTCGAACGCGGTCGAGCCGCCGGCGCGCTTTCCGGCGCGGCCGCCGCGACGGGCGCGATCGGTGGCCAATGCCGGTTCTGCTGGTTGTAGGGCGGCGGTCATGATGGTCCTCGTACGATGCGATAGCGGGCGGCATAATGGACCGGCGGCTGTCCGGCCATTGCGGAGGCGGCGACCACTAGGGCGAGGGAAGCGACATGTCGGATCGGCAGTTGCGTGGCCGCGACATCGCCCCGATTGCGTTGCCGTTGGCGCAAACGGATTTCGCCGGCCGGCCCTTCCTTTCCCCGGATCGAACCAGTAGCTAGTCGGGCTTGCCGGCCGGATGGCCAGCACATTTCACACGGATGACGGCATGGTCGCGACCGGCTCGAGCGAAGGCGAAGCGGGAACGCAGTGGGCAGCGCTTGCCGGCGTCACCGCGGCACTTGCCATGTTCGGCGCGGCGCAAGGGTTGAGTTCGCCGCTGTTCACGCTTCTGATGCAGAAGCAAGGCATGTCGCCGGCGCTGATCGGCCTGTCGGCGGCGATGATGCCGCTCGGCCTGATCCTGTCGGCTTCGTTCGTGCCGGCTGCGGTGCGGCTGGTCGGCGCGCGCAACCTGGCGGTCGGCTGCTCGCTGATCGGTGCGCTCTGCTTCCTGGGCATCGGCTATCTGCAGGACTGGGTGGCCTGGTTCGTCATCCGCTTCATCATCGGCGTGGTCATCAACCCGCTCTACATCCTCGGCGAGGTGTGGGCGCTGTCGCTGGCGCCGCCGTCGCGGCGTGGCCGGGTGATGGGAGCGTTCAACACCGTACTCGGCGCCGGCTATTCGGCCGGACCGTTGGTGCTGACGGCAGTCGGCACAGCGGGCTGGATTCCCTTTCTTGTCGGCATCGCCGGCTTCGCACTCTGCGCGGCGATCCTGCGCGCTGTTTCGTCAAGCCTCGCCGGCTTCGAGGACGACGGCCAATCGTCCGGCGGCTTTTTCGGTTTCGCCAGACTGGCGCCGGCGCTGCTGTTTGCCGTGCTGGTTTCGGCAGCGGTGCAGCTGTGCACTTACGCATTGATGCCGGTCTTCGGCTCCGCCTATGGCTTGCCTGAAAGGGTACTGGCGGCCCTGGTGATGGCGCTGTCGCTGGGCAACATCTTTCTGCAAATTCCACTTGGCCTGCTTGCGGAACGTTTCGGCGGCCGGGCGATGATCATCTTCTGCGCAGTGGCGACGGCAGCCTGTGCGGTTTTGCTGCCGGTGCTGATCACCACGCCGGCGATCTGGCTCGTTCTTCTCGTCATGGGTGCGGTCGGCTATGGCGTTTATACCATGGCGCTAGTCGAACTCGGCACCCGGTTCAAAGGGACGGCGCTTGTCGCCGGCAACGCAGCTTTCGCGCTGATGTGGGGCGCTGGCGGTATCGTCGGACCGCCCGGCGCCGGCGCGCTGATGCAGGCCATCGGTCCGCTGGGCTTGCCCGTGGTGATCGGCGGCCTCGATGCGGCGCTGGTGGCCTTTGTGCTCTACCGATCCTTCAAGCGCCGAAACTCCTGACAGGGTTTGGCTGGAGCAAGCGGTTTTTCCCTGAGAAGGGCTTACTCCCACCGGACAGAGAAGCTAGTCCTGAGGCCCTTGATTAGGTGTGATGATGGACCTGACGAAAACCGGCAACGAGACGATGCAGTGGGCGGCGATCACCGGTGTGATCGCCACGGTCTCGGTATTTGCTATCGCCCAGGGACTGTCCTATCCGCTGTTGAGCTTTATCTTGCAGCGTCAGGGCGTTTCGCCGGCGATGATCGGCCTGTCGGCGGCAATGACGCCGATCGGCTTCATCGTGTCGTCGCCATTGATCCCGTCGCTGGCGCGGCGGTTCGGGGCAGGGCGCACGGCGCTCATTTGTGCCGCGCTTTCGGCGGTTGTGCTGGCGCTTATCGGCTGGACGCAGAATGCCTATCTCTGGTTTCCACTGCGCTTCCTGATCGGCGTCGTCACCAATCCGCTTTACGTGCTGAGCGAGATCTGGGTGATCGCTCTGGCGCCGCCGGCGCGACGCGGTCGCGTCATGGGCGTTTACTCGACGATCATCTCGGCCGGTTTCGCGGCCGGGCCGCTTTGCCTGCTTGCCGTCGGCACGGAGGGCTGGCCGCCATTCCTCGTCGGCATTTTTGGCTTCGTGCTGTGCGGCATCTGTCTGGCCTCGGTGCTGCCGCGCTTGCCCAAGGTCGACGAGGCCGGGCATCAGGTTTCGGTGCTTGGCTTCGTGCCGCTGGCCTGGCTGCTTTTGTTTGCCGTCATCGTGGCTGCCGGCTTCGAACAGGGCGCGCTGGCCTTGCTGCCGGTCTACGGCACCCATCACGGCATCGCCGAGACCCGCATGTCTGCGCTGCTGTCGGTGATGATCGCCGGCAACATCGCCATGCAGGTGCCGCTCGGACTGCTGGCGGAAAGGCTTTCCGCGCGCCTGGTGCGGCTTGCCTGTGTTTCCTTGACGGTGCTCGGTTGCGTGCTTCTGCCGCTGCTCATCGAGACGCCGCTGATCTGGCCGATGATCTTCGTCTGGGGTGCGGTTTCCTACGGCATCTATACGATGTCGATCATCGAGCTCGGCGAACGCTTCACCGGTTCCACACTGGTCGCCGGCAATGCCGCCTTCTCCTTGATGTGGGGCGTCGGTGGCATCGCCGTGCCGCCGCTTGCGGGCGGTGTCATGGATATTCTGGGCGCCGGCGGGCTGCCGATCACGCTTGGCCTGATGTGCCTGGCGTTGGCCATCGCGAGCCTGGCTGGTCGGCGGAAAGCCTCAATCGTGCGCTGAACATATTGAATATCGGACACAGCATATCGATGTTGGCAGTGCCAAAAGCGACGCGTTTATCGGAGACCTCATGACCAAGCCTATCCAAAAACCAAGATCCGCCACCGAGATGAACGATCCCTTTCTCTGGCTGGAAGACAGGACAGCCAAGCAGTCGCTCGACTGGGTGCATCGCCAGAACGAGGTCACGGTTGGCGAATTACAGGGGGATCCGTCCTATCAGGCTTCGTTCCAGACCGCGCTCGACCTGATGACGGCCGAAGACAACATCGCAGTCGGCGCAGCACTCAAAGGTCATGTCTACAATTTCTGGCAGGACAAGACCAATGTGCTCGGCCTCTGGCGCCGCACGACGGTTGCTTCCTACAAAACCGAAAAACCCGACTGGGAAACGATCATCGACTTCGACCAGCTTGCGGCGAAGGAGGGGATCAAATGGGTTTTCGGCGGCGCAAGCCGGCTCTATCCGGACTTCAATCGCTGTCTGGTGAGTATGTCGCCCGATGGCGGTGACGCCAGCGAGATGCGTGAATTCGACATCGAAACGAAATCCTTCGTAGAAGATGGGTTTCGCGCGCCCGCATCCAAGTCGGGTTTCAGCTGGCTGGACAAGGACACGGTCATCGTTTCGGCGGCGTTCGAGGAGGCCGACAAGACCGAATCGGGGTATCCGCGCGTGGTCAAACTCTGGAAGCGCGGCACCAAGCTGGAAGACGCGACACCGATCTTCGAGGCGCAGAAAGAGGATCTCGCCGTTGGCGCAGCTGTCGAGTTCGACGGCGACAGGCGCTATTTGATCCTGGCCCGGACGCTGAATTTCTTCGCTTCGCACATCTTCCTGCGGCTGCAGTCCGGCGAAAACAAACAGCTGCCGCTGCCAGACGACATGACCGACACCGCGATCTTCAGGGATCAGCTCGTCTTCGGTGTGCGTAGCCCGTGGACGGCGCCCGACGGCACAGTGTGCAAGCCTGACGGCCTCTACTCGCTGGATCTGGCGCATTGGGTCGATACCGGCACGCTCGGCCCGGTGGAGACATTGTTCGAGCCGACGTATCGCGTTTCCATCGCCGGCATCGCCCGCACGCAGGACCGGCTGTTCATCAGCCTGATGGACAATGTGCGCGGCAAGGTCGTCGTCTGCGAGCGGGTCGATAGCCGCTGGGCGCTGAAGCCGGTGGCGCTGCCCGAAAACGGCAATGTCGGCATCAGCCATGCCGAGCAGTTCGGGTCGAGTGTGTCCTTCTCCTTCACTGATTTCCTGACGCCGAGCTCGATCATCTGGTCGGACGACAATGGCGAGACGCTGGACACCGTGAAATCGCAGCCGGCGCGTTTCGATGCGTCGCCGCTGATCTCGGAACAGTTCGAGGCGCGCTCGAAGGACGGCACGATGATCCCTTATTTCGTCGTCAGGCGACGAGACCAGAAGGGCCCGGTGCCGACGCTGCTCTATGGCTATGGCGGCTTCGAAGTGCCGCTGCTGCCCGGCTATGCCGGCGTGCGCGGCAGACTGTGGCTGGAGAAGGGCAATGCCTACGTGCAGGCCTGCATCCGCGGCGGCGGCGAGTTCGGCCCGGCCTGGCATCAGGCAGCGCTCAAGGGCAATCGCCAGAATGGCTTCGACGATTTCGCAGCGGTTGCGCAGGACGTCGTTAGACGCGGGATTGCGACAGCAGCCTCGCTCGGCATCCAGGGCGGCTCGAATGGCGGCTTGCTGACCGGCGTTTCCTTGACGCAGCGCCCCGAGCTTTTCGGCGCCGTCATCATCGAGGTGCCGCTGCTCGACATGCTGCGCTACACCGAACTGCCGCCCGGTGCTTCCTGGATGGCCGAATATGGCGACCCGTCGAAACCGGAAGACGCGAAGTGGCTTTCCGCCTATTCGCCCTATCAGCATGTCGATGCCGGTGCTGCCTATCCGCCGGTATTGCTGACCACCTCGACCGCGGATGACCGGGTCCATCCCGGGCATGCGCGCAAGATGGCCGCCCGTCTGCAGGAAGCCGGTCATGCCAAGACGATGTTCTTCGAGGAGACAGAAGGCGGGCATGGCGGTCGCGGCGACCGCCGGCCGCAGGCGGCGCAGACCGCGATGAAATATGTCTTCCTGCAAAGAGCACTGGCCGGGACGGCATAACCGGGAGCTTAGCGTTACTGACGCAAAGGGTAGTTCACCTCGACCATCCTTTGCTCTAAGGTGCCGGCCATGGCTCTCGAAGGGACATTGGCTGGCGCATTTGGTCTTCGTGCATTGCGGGTCGCGGTGACACCGTCACCGCGCACGCTGCGCGCGGAGCTTTTGCGGCTGTGTGCCCGCATCGGTTATTCGCCACCTGTCTGCCTCTGACGCATTCGCCCCGGCTTGGGCCGGATAGAATCCAGAGGAAAGATCACATCCATGACCTATCAGAATTATTCGCTGAAGCAGCTTCAGCAGATCGATGCCGCGCATCATCTCCATCCATTCACCGACCACAAGGAACTGCGCGAGGCCGGCTCGCGCATCATCACCCACGCCAACGGGCCGTTCATCTACGATTCCGAAGGCACGGAAATCCTCGACGGCATGGCCGGGCTGTGGTGCGTCAACGTCGGCTATGGGCGCGACGAACTGGCCGAGGCCGCCTATGCGCAGATGAAGGAGCTGCCCTACTACAACTCCTTCTTCAAATGCTCGACGCCGACACCGGTGCTGCTGTCCAAGAAGCTGGCGGAAATCGCACCGAAGAACGTCAGCCAGGTGTTCTACGGCTCCTCCGGCTCGGAAGCCAACGACACGGCGCTGCGTCTCGTGCGCCACTACTGGGTGCTTGAAGGCAAGCCGCAGAAGAACCGCATCATCTCGCGCAAGATGGCTTACCACGGCTCGACCGTTGCCGGCACGTCGCTCGGCGGCATGGATGGCATGCACAAGCAGCTCGGCGGCGCGGTGCCCAACATCGTCCATGTGATGATGCCCTATGCCTATGAGCTGGCGTTGCCTGGCGAGAGCGATCATGATTTCGGCCTGCGTGCGGCCAAGGCCGTCGAGGATGCGATCCTTGAAGCCGGCGCCGACAAGGTTGCCGCCTTCATCGGCGAGCCTGTCATGGGAGCAGGCGGTGTGAAAATACCGCCGCTCAGCTACTGGCCGGAGGTGCAGCGCATCTGCCGCAAATACGATGTCCTGCTGATGCTGGACGAGGTCATCACCGGCTATGGCCGCACTGGCGAGTGGTTCGCCGCGCAGACGCTCGGCATCGAGCCGGACACGATCACCACGGCCAAGGCGCTGACCTCGGGCTATCAGCCGCTGTCGGCATTGCTGGTCGGCGACCGCATCGCCTCGACGCTGGTCGAGAAGGGCGGCGAGTTCAATCACGGCTACACCTATTCAGGCCACCCGGTGGCCTGTGCCGTGGCGCTGAAGAACCTCGAGATCATCGAGCGGGAAGGACTGGTCGATCGCGTCCGGAACGATACCGGCCCTTATTTCGCAAAGGCGTTGCAGGAGCGCATTGCCGGGCACGATCTGGTCGGCGAGGTGCGTTCGATCGGTCTGATGGGTGCGATCGAGATCGTCAAGGACAAGGCGACCAAGGAGCGGTTCCTTCCGGCTGGAAGCGCGGCGGTGACCGTGCGCGACCACGCCATCGCGCACGGCATGATGCTGCGCGCCACCGGCGACACGATGATCCTGTCGCCGCCGCTGATCTGGACCCGTGATACGATCGACATGGTCTGCGACCGCATCTCGAAGGCGCTAGATCTGGCGCAAGCCGATCTGCGCAAGCGGTAGGGCTCGACCCCTAACCGGGCGTTCCTCGGCAGGAGCGCCCGGCCTCGACAACATGATCAAGCGACGGGGAATGAATTCCATCCCCAGCGCGTAGTGTGTGGGGCAGCGGCTGATTCGGCCGCGACAAGGGATTTTGTTTCCATGGGAAAGACCAGCAAGGGCCGACGGACGCAAGAAGCGGCCAGCATCGGCGGTGACCTGATGCTGGCACCGCTGGTGGCGATGATGCGTCTGCCGTTGATGGCCATGGACGCCGGGAGCCGCCAGCCATGGGGCACGGAGACGGCGCGTGCGGTGAACGAGAAGACCGTTGCCATGGCCGAAGGCGCGCTTGCGGCGCAAATGTCTTTCCTGCAGTCGGCATCGCGGTTCTGGCCCGAGGTCTTTTCCGGTCGCACGCCGTCCCTGTTCAACGGTGTTGCGGCGGAACGCTCGATCAGCGCTGCGCTGAAGCCGGCAAGCCGTGCCGTGAAGGCGAATTTTCGCCGACTGTCCAACAACACCTGACCGAGGTTGCGGAACTTTGATTTTGCGCATCGAGGAGTGCATGCGCTAGAACCAGTCGGTACAGTTGCCGATGGGGGACACGATGGCCGGACAACCGCTCAACCAGCCGGCTGAAATTCCAGCCGAACTCGACCGCTGGAACTGGGGCGCCTTCTTCCTCAACTGGATCTGGGGCATCGGCAACAGCACCTTCATCGCGCTGCTGGCGCTGATCCCGTTGGTCAACATCATCATGATCATCGTGCTGGGCGCGCGCGGCAGTCGCTGGGCCTGGCGGAATCGCGCATGGCGCGACGCGGAGCAGTTTCGCAAGACGCAACGCAACTGGGCAATCGCCGGCCTTGCCGTGTGGGTGGTCGGGATCGGCGGCTGTGCGACGATGGTCGGCAGCATCCCCTACGTCCTGAAAGGCAGCGATGCCTATCACATGACCATGGACAGGCTTCGCGCCGACGACCGCGTCAAGGCCGCCCTTGGCGATGATGTGACCGACAGTTTCTGGGTCGGCGGTCATCTCAATGTCAATGCGAATGGCGCTGGCGACGCCCAGTTCAGCATTCCGGTCCACGGCGCCAAGGGCAAGGGCACTGCCTACTCAACCGCTGTCCGCACTGCCGGCACGTGGGGTCTGCGCCTGCTGGTCGTCAGGCTCGAGGGAGCCGATGCGCCGATCGTGCTGATCAACGAAGATCATGTCCCGATCCCGAATGCGGCAATCGGAATATAAACCGGACTGGGCAGATGAACCGGCGGAAACGCAAAAACCGCGCTCCATCGGGAACGCGGCTTTGCCAGATACGCATGGCGCTTCGCTACTCAAACACTTTGCGAAACCTACGGCACTTGTCGAAACTTACGGGCTCCGGTACGCGAGACCTGATCCGGAGCGCCGGGCGGATGCGATATGTCCGCCTCGCAATCCGTTTTAAAGGGACATCGTTACCGGGGGGTTATCGAGAGCTTAAGCAAATCTAAATTTGCATTTTTTCCGCGCGAGGAAATCGGAAAAAGCCCGCCAAATCCGTTGGTTACGCTGGGTTGCCGCGCAGAAAATTAATTATGCCGGAGAAATCGGCGCCGCCATGTCCCTGGGCGTTGAACAAGGCATAGAGCTGGGCTGCTTCGGCGCCAAGTGGTGTCACCGCGCCCGCGCTTTGCGCGGCTTCCTGGGACAATTTCAGGTCTTTCAGCATCAGTGCCGCTGCAAATCCTGGGTTGTAGTCCCTGTTGGCGGGCGAAGTCGGCACCGGGCCGGGCACCGGGCAATAGGTGGTCAAGGACCAGCACTGACCGGAGGACGTCGAGGCGACGTCGAACAGTGCTTGATGCGAGAGGCCGAGCTTTTCCGCCAGAACGAAGGCCTCGGCGACGCCGATCATCGAGATGCCGAGGATCATGTTGTTGCAGATCTTGGCCGCCTGTCCGGCGCCGTCGTCGCCGCAATGGACGATACGGCCGGCCATCGGCTTCAGGACCGGCTCGGCGGCAGCGAAAGCTTTGCTGGCGCCTCCGGCCATGAAAGTCAGCGTGCCGGCCGCAGCACCGCCTGTGCCCCCCGAGACCGGAGCATCGATGGACAGCAGGCCGTGTTTGGCGGCTATGGCATGCGCCTTGCGCGCTGATTCGACGTCGATGGTCGAGGAATCGATGAACAACGCGGCCTTTTTCGCCTTGGGCGCGATGTCTTCATAGACCGACAGCACGTGCTTGCCGGCCGGCAGCATGGTGATCACCACGTCGGCATCCTTCACAGCGGCCGGTGCGTTGGCCATGATGAGGACGCCATGCTCGCGCGCGACGGTAAGGTTTTCCGGCACCAGGTCGAAGCCGTGCACGGCATGCCCCGCCTTGACTAGGTTGGCAGCCATTGGATTGCCCATGTTTCCGAGGCCGATGAAGGCGATGGTGGTCATCGTGGTGCTCCGTGATTTGGCTAGGCAGTAGGCAGTAGGCAGTCTATTCGGGTGCAAGTTTGAAAATAAGCTGGCGAAGCATTTTGCCGATGCCCTCGGTCGATGTCAGCAAGTGATCAGCTTGATCATGCGTGGCAAGGCCAATGCGTTCGGCGATCTGGAGGTGTGTCTCGAACTCCTTCAACGAGCCCTGGGCAATCCTGAGAAATTGCTGATAAGAGCCTCTGTTGTCTCGGCCATAGCCTTCCGCGATGTTTGCAGGAATAGAGTTTGCAGAGCGGCGGATTTGGCTGGTCAGCCCATACAATTCCTCTTTTGGCCATGCCTTGGTCAAGGAATAGGTGGCGACAGCCAGGTCCATCCCGTGCTGCCACACGATAAGATCCTTGTATGAATTGATCTTGCCGGTCATCTCACTGCCTACTGCCTACTGCCTACTGCCTACTGCCTACTGCCTACTGCCTTCCAATTAATGCCCGTGCGATGATGACGCGCATGATCTCGTTGGTGCCTTCGAGGATCTGATGCACGCGCAGATCCCGCACGAGCTTCTCGATGCCGTAATCGTGCAGATAGCCATAACCGCCGAGCAGTTGCAGCGCGTCGTTGGCGACATTGAAGCCGGTGTCGGTGACGAAGCGCTTGGCCATCGCCGACCATTTGCCGGCATCCGGTGCCTTGCGGTCGAGCTTCGAGGCGGCGGCATAAAGGAAGATGCGCGCCGCCTGCAACTCGGTCTCCATGTCGGCCAGCTTGAACTGCAGCGCCTGGAACTGATTGATCTTCGAGCCGAAGGCCTTGCGCTCGGCGGTGTAGGCAAGTGCCTTGTCGAGCGCCGACTGTGCGCCGCCCAGCGAACAGGCGGCAATGTTCAACCGGCCGCCATCGAGGCCCGCCATGGCAATGCCGAAGCCAGCGCCTTCGCCAGACAAAAGGTTCTCCGCCGGCACCTTGCAGTCCTCGAAGATGACCTGGCGGGTCGACTGCATGTGCCACCCCATCTTGTGCTCGTTGGCGCCGAAGGAGAGGCCCGGCGCGTCTTTCGGCACGACGATGGTGGAAATGCCTTTCGGTCCCTCAGCGCCGGTGCGCACCATGACGGCATAGACATCGCTGTCGCCGGCGCCCGAGATGAACTGCTTGGTGCCGTTGAGGACATAGTCGCCGCCGCTCTTGACCGCACGCGTCTTGAGCGCCGCGGCATCGGAACCGGAGCCCGGCTCGGTCAGACAATAGCTCGCCAGCCACTCCATCGAGGTGAGCTTCGGCAGGAAGCGCTGGCGTTGCTCTTCATTGCCGAAGCGGTCGATCATCGAGGCCACCATGTTGTGGATCGAGATGAAGGACGAAAAGGCCGGATCGGCGTGCGACAGCGCCTCGAAAATCAGCACCGCATCAAGCCTGCCAAGTGCCGAACCGCCGACATCGTCCCTAATATAGATGCCGCCGAGGCCGAGCGGGCCGGTTTCGCGGATCACATCGGCAGGAAAGTGTTTCCTGCGGTCCCAGTCGAGCGCGTTGGGCGCGACGCGGTCGGCAGCGAAGGCCTGTGCCATCTCCTGGATGGCGCGCTGCTCCTCATTGAGTTCGAACTGGCTGGTGCTCGCATCGACCGCGGCGTCCATGGCGTGCTCCCTAATATCTTCGACCTGTTGGCCTGTCGTTTTTGGCTTTGCGCGCGCACCAATCTAGACCAATGATGCCGCCGCGCAACCCGACCCTTTGGGGAGCGGCTGTGCATCAATGGGTGTCCGGAGCACGATGTGACGACAAGATTCGATGATCTGCTGGGGCGGTTCCACGCCTATCTCGCTTCTGTGGATAACGCCCTGGTGCGTGACGCCGTGTTGCGGATCAATTGGGAGATGCCAGCCCGTATGCTGGAGCCGCATCCGCTCGCCTGCCTGCGTCATCTCGATCGCGCCGCCGAACTGGCGCCTCCGGATGCCAAGCCGCTGGTGCAACTGCTTGCCGAGCGTCGGAACGATTTCCGCTGGGGGCAGACCTATGGCGAGGCGGATTTCGGAAAAGAGTTCATCGACAATTACGGCTGGCTGGAAGTATTCGGCACGCGCGGCCATTTCGCCAATGACGAGGTCGCCGCCGGCCTGCTGATCCTTGGGCCCGATATCGTCTATCCCGACCATCATCACGTCGCCGAAGAAATCTACGTTCCGCTGACCGGCGGCACCGAATGGCGCATGGGCGAGAGCGGCTTTTGCATGCGCACGGCTGGCGAGGTCGTCCACCACGCGTCCAACGTCAATCACGCCATGCGCACCGGCAAAGACCCATTGCTGGCGCTCTACATCTGGCGCGGCGGGCCGCTGGCGCAGAAATCCGATATCACCGGAACCGTGGCGCAGGGCAGGGGCTGATGGCCAAAGCGATCATGCTGCAGGGTACGGGTTCGGATGTCGGCAAGACGGTGCTGGTCGCCGGCCTCTGCCGCGCGGCAAAAAAGCGTGGGTTGAAGGTGCGGCCGTTCAAGCCGCAAAACATGTCAAACAACGCCGCCGTTGCCGATATCCCCGGCGATAAAGCCGGCGGCGGCGAGATCGGTCGCGCGCAATGGCTGCAGGCGATCGCTTGCGGCGTCGCGCCATCGGTCCACATGAACCCGGTGCTGCTGAAGCCGCAGACCGATGTCGGCGCTCAGGTCATCGTGCAGGGCAAGGTGTTCGGCGAAGCGCGGGCGCGCGACTACCAGGCGATGAAGGGCCGGCTGATGGACGCCGTTCTGGACTCCTGGAGCAAGGTCGGCGAGGGCGCCGATCTGGTCATCGTCGAGGGCGCCGGCTCGCCGGCCGAGATCAATCTTCGCAGCCGCGACATCGCCAATATGGGCTTTGCCACGCGCGCCGACGTGCCGGTGGTGCTGGTCGGCGACATCGATCGCGGCGGCGTCATCGCTTCGGTTGCCGGTACGCATCTAATTCTGCCGGAAGAGGACCGGCGCATGATCATCGGCTATCTCATCAACAAGTTCCGCGGCGATGTTTCGCTGTTCGATGACGGCATCAGGTCGATCGAAAAATTCACGGGATGGCGCTGTTTCGGCGTCGTTCCGTGGCTGAAGGCGGCGGCGCGCTTGCCTTCGGAAGATTCGGTGGTGCTGGAACGGCTGGCGTCCGGCGAGACGCGCGCGCTGAAGGTGGCCGTGCCGATGCTTGGCCGCATCGCCAATTTCGACGATCTCGACCCGCTCAAGGCCGAGCCGCAGGTCGAGGTGGTGTTCGTGCCGCCGGGAAGACCGCTGCCTGCCGATGCTGGGCTGGTGGTCATTCCAGGCTCGAAGTCGACGATCGGCGATCTCCTGAAGTTCCGCGAGAACGGCTGGGATCGCGACCTTCTCGCGCACGCCAAGCGCGGCGGCCATGTCGTCGGCATCTGCGGCGGCTTCCAGATGCTCGGCCGTATCGTGCGCGATCCCGACGGCATCGAAGGCAGCGTCACCGAAGCCGAAGGGCTCGGCCTGCTCGACGTCGAAACGGTGATGGAACCAGAGAAGACGGTGCGCAACGTCAGCGCCCGTTCGGTCCTGTTCGACCTGCCGCTCGAAGGCTACGAGATCCATCTCGGCCACACCACTGGACCGGATACGCTGCGGCCGTCAGCAGTCATCAATGGCGTCGATGACGGGGCAGTCTCGGCCGATGGCAAGGTGATCGGCACCTATATGCACGGGCTGTTTGGTGCCGACGGCTTTCGCGGGAAATTCCTCGAAAGCCTCGGCATCAAGGGTGGTGGCATCGACTATCGGGCCGAGGTCGAGCGGGCCTTGGACGAGGTCGCAGCCGAGTTGGAGACCCATCTCGACTGCGACGCAATCTTTGCGCTGGCGCGGTAGTTCGCAGCACACCTCAGGTTGACTCAGGCCTTTTCGCCTGCCTTCGGCCAGTAGGTGCCGAACGACCAGACATTGCCTTCCGGGTCGCGGCAGATGAATTCGCGGCTGCCATAGTCGCGGTTCGTCAATTCCTGGATGATCGTGGCGCCGGCCTTCCTGGCCTTGGCGTAGGCGGCATCGGCATCGTCGACGGCGATGTAGATCGACTTGCCGCTACCTGAGCCGGGTTCGCCGACCATCTTGCCGTAGTCGTCGTCGCGCACCGTGCCGAGCATGATCATTGAGGAGCCGAAGACCAGTTCGGCATGGTGCATGACATCGCCTTCGCCATAACGGGCCTGGACACTGAAGCCAAAGGCCTCGCATAGCCAGTCGATCATTTTCGCCGCGTCCTTGTAGCGCAAAGCGGGGTAGAGGCGGGGCGCTTCGTTGCTGGTGGTCATGTCGATCTCCTTCAATGGGGTTGGTCGGTGCCCCACTCTGGGCGAAGGCCGTTCCAGCGTCTTGAAGAAATGTTACCTGATGGCGAGCGAGGTTGGCGTCTCGCCGGCAAGACCACGGAACTCGCGCACGAGGTGCGCCTGGTCGGAATAGCCGCAATCGGCGGCGATATCCGCCCAGTCGGCAGTCCGCTGCCTCGACAGGCCGAGCGCCCGGTTGCAGCAGGCGCCGCCGAAGGATTCGATGACCACCGGTCCGGCATAGAGACCGGCGGCGAAACTGGCGAAGCGGTCATTGTCGCCGGGCGCCTCGCCGAGGCCGATGGCGAAGGGTTCGGCGAAGCTGATGACCAGCGGTACGGTGAGCGAGGCGTATTCGACGTTGCGCATATGGCCGGGCGCCAATTCGCGATAGCCGCAAATGTCCGACACAATGCCCTGAAGTCGAGGATCGGGCAGGCGCTGGCGCATCTCGAACCGCCCGGCGACGGATTGGTCCTGCTCTTGCTGGAGTTGCATCTCGACTGGCATCGGCCATCCTTGCGCCAAGTCAAATCTAGCAGACCTGGGGCCGGAAACAAAAGCGCCCGGCTTTTGGCCGGGCGCTCTTCGTCCCCACTTCAAGGGAATTGGTCAGGCGCCGCGCATCAGGCAGCCGCCGGCAAGCACGATGAAAGCAATAAGAACAATCCACACCGATGCGAGTGGGATGAACGCAAGAATGCCAAGCGCGGCGAGAACGCCGATGATGGCGATAACAACGGAAATGACAAAAACGATCTGGGTGGGTGCGCTAAGATTCATGTTTGGCTCCTCGCAACATGATTCGAACAGCGGCAGTCTATCAGGCGTATGGTTACACACCAATCAGGGCCCGCAGCGGGTTCGCCGGGTCGGCCAGCAGTTTCAGCGCAAGCGCCAGACACACGATCACCAGCAGCGGCTTGATCAGTTTTGCGCCGATGCGCATGGCCAAGCTGGCGCCGACGCGGGCGCCGAGGAACTGGGCAATGCCCATCATCAGGCCGATCTTCCAATAGACGACGCCGAAGGCGGTGAAGACGATGAAGCCGCCGATGTTGGAGGCGAAGTTGAGCAATTTGGTATGCGCTGTCGCCTTGAGCACGCCGTAGCCGGCAAGTGCCACGAAGGCCAGCATGTAGAAGGAGCCGGCGCCTGGTCCGAACAGGCCATCGTAGAAGCCGATTGCCGGCACCAGGGTCAGTCCGAACAGGAATGGCGACAGGCGCTCGGCGCGGTCGACATCGTTCATGTTGGGCTTGAACGCGAAGTAGAGCGCGATGGCGATCAGCACGATGGGCAGGGCAGCCCGCAGAATGTCACCCGGCACGATCGTCGCCAGCAAGGCGCCGATGGCGCTTCCGACAAGGGCCAAAAGCGCCGATGGCAATTGCCGACGCAGGTCCACATGACCCTTCGACGCGTAGTGGATGGTCGCCGAGCCGGAGCCGAACATGCCTTGGAGCTTGTTGGTTCCAAGCGCCTCGACCGGCGAGAAACCGGCAAGCAGCAGTGCTGGAATGGTGATCAGTCCGCCGCCGCCGGCGATCGAGTCGACAAAGCCCGCAGCAAAGCCGGCGAAGGCGAGCACGGCGACGGTCTGGATGCTAAGGTCGATCATCTGATGTATGGAGCGATCCGGCTGGCTGAGATGTCGGGCGTTCGACCACGACCGCCCTGTTTGCGCAAGACCGATTCCGCGCTACCTCTATGAAGAGGAATCGGAAAGGGACCATGATGGCGTTCGCATTGCTGGACCAGATACGTCAGATCTTCGACGGCGACCCGGGCGTGCGCAAAGTGGCAGACGATCCGGTTCTGTCGGCGGAACTGTTGATGCTGTTTCGCATGATCCTGGCCGACGGATCGGTCAGCGAGAGCGAGATGGTTGCCTTCCGGCGCATCTGCAAGGATGCCTTCGGCATTGCGGAAACCAGCATCGACAGCGTCATCGAATATCTCAACGAGTTCGGCTACGAGACCAATGGCTCGCAGGCGATTGCGCTGTTCCGCGATCTCGACATCGAACGGCGCAAGCAATTGGCCCAACATATGGCGGACATCGCCAAGGCGGATTCGCAACTGGCCGAGAGCGAGGTGCGGCTGCTGCGGCGCACGCTCGACTTGCTCGACATCAGCCCGGTCGATGTGGTGAAGCGGGAAGGCTAGGCATTGCGGTTCGCTGACGCCAAGGGAGTATTCAAATGGCCTTTGCCGACAGCTATCTGGGACAATTGCGGGCACTGATCGGGAATCGTCTCGTGCTGATGCCGGGAGCGCGCATCGTCATCGAACGCGCCGACGGCCGCATCCTGTTGCAGAAACGGACCGATTTTGGCCTGTGGGGCCTGCCTGGCGGCAATGCGGAGCAAGGCGAGGGTCTGGAAGCGGTGGTCATCCGGGAGGTGCTTGAGGAAACCGGGTTGATCGTCAGTGATGTCGAACCATTCGGGTTCGGCTGCGACCCCCACTATGAAACCTTCCAGTTTCCAAATGGCGACCGCGCCCAGTTCTTCGCCTTGATGTTCTACACGCGCTTCTTTGAAGGCGAGCCGGCCGTCACCGATGACGAAAGCAGCGCCGTCGGCTGGTTTGCGCCCGACGGCTTGCCTGAAATGCTACCCAACATGGCGCGCAGCATCGACGCCTACCTCCGATTCAAGGCCACCGGAAAATTCCAGATGATCTGAGAGGTTAACCCTGTTCCTGCATTCGCCGAGCGATCGCCCGGTGCAAATCGGGGGCGGCGGTGACAAGCGCCTTGGCCGCCTCGGATTGCGGGTGATCGAGCACGTCGCTGGTCTTGCCGCGCTCGACGATCTTGCCGTCATGCATGACCAGCACCTCGTCCGTGATGGCGCGGGCGACGGTCAGGTCGTGGGTGATGAAGAGATAGGCGATGCCGAGCTTCTGGTTCAGCTCTGCGAACAAATCAAGGATCTGGGCACGGATGGAGACATCGAGCGCCGAGACCGGCTCGTCGGCGACGACCAGTTTCGGGCGGGTGATTATGGCGCGAGCGATCGACAGGCGCTGGCGCTGGCCGCCGGAAAATTCGTGCGGATATTTGTCCATGTCGCTGATGCCGAGCCCCACTTCGTGCAGCGCATGCGCCACCATTTCGCGGCGCTCGGCGCGCGTCGGCTTTTTTTCCAGAACATGCAGTGGCTCGGCGACCAGTTTTTCGACCTTCTGGCGCGGGTCGAAGGATCCGTAGGGATCTTGAAAAACGACCTGCATGTCACGTCGCGCCGGCTTCAGCTCGGCTTCGCTCTTGCCGGTGATGGTCTCGCCACGAAACCGGATCGTGCCGGAGCTCGGCCGGTCCAGCGCCAGGATCATGCGGGCGAGCGTTGACTTGCCGCAGCCGGAGCGGCCGACCAGCGCCATCGATTGACCGGGCGCCATCGACAAGGACACGTCGTCGACGGCGCGGATATCAGACGCGCGCCTGAACAGCGAGCTGCGCCGCCCGGCATAGTCGCGGGTCACGCCCTCGACCTGGAGCAAAGGTCGGCCCGTCTCGACACCATGCGGCCTGGCGCGCGCCGGCACACGCATCGAGGCCTGCGCCAATTGACGCGTGTAGGGGTGGCGCTGTTCGGAAAGCGTGCGCGCCGTGTCGCCGGCTTCCATCACCTCGCCGCGGCGCAGGATGGTGATGCGGTCGGCCATCTCGGTCACCACGGCGAGATCGTGCGAGATCAGCAGCAGCCCCATGCGGTTCTCGGCGACAAGATCGCGCAAGAGGTCGAGGATCTGGGCCTGCAGCACCACATCGAGCGCCGTGGTTGGCTCGTCGGCGATCAGCAGCTTCGGCTTCAGCGCGCATGCGATGGCGATGACGACGCGCTGGCGCTGGCCGCCCGACAGTTCGTGCGGGTAGCGCGACATCGGGAATTTCGCTTCGGGCAAGCCGACACGGTCGAGCATTTTTCGCGCCCGGTCTTCGGCTTCGGGGCGGCTTGCCTTGGTGTGCCAGCGAATGCCTTCGGCGACCTGTTCGCCGATGGTCTTGACCGGATTGAGCGCCGTCATCGGCTCCTGGAACACCATGCCGATGTCGTCGCCGCGCAGCGCGCACATCTGGTCCTCGCTCGCTGCGAGGAGGTCGATGCCGTCGAATGTGACGCGTCCGGTGGCGCGCGCGGCATGGGGCAGAAGCTGCATCACCGTCAGCGCGGTCATCGATTTGCCCGAACCGGATTCGCCGACCAGCCCCATCACTTCACCGGGCGCGACGGAAAGCTCCATACCCTTGAGGATCGGCGTGTCGCCGATGGTCAGCGACAGGTTTTGGATATCGAGCAGGCTCATCGCTGCCGCCGCGATTTTGGGTCGAGAATGTCGGCGATGCCATCGCCGAGAAGGTTCAGGCCGAGCACGGTGACGACGATCGCCATGCCGGGAAAGATCGCCATCCATGGCGCCACCACCATGCGGGTCTGCGCGTCGAACAGCATGCGGCCCCAACTCGGCATTGGCGGCTGGGCGCCCAGGCCCAGATAGGACAGCCCGGCCTCCGCAAGGATGCCCAGCGCGAACTGGATGGTGCCTTGCACCAAAAGCAGCGTGGCGATGTTGGGCAGCACATGTTCGATTGATATCTGCGTGCTGCTCTTGCCTGCGGCGCGCGCGGCAAGAATGAACTCGCGCGGCCAGATCGCCAGCGCGCCGGCCCGGGCGACACGGGCAAAGACCGGGATGTTGAAGATGCCGATGGCGATGATTGCGTTGACGGCGCCCGGCCCGAAGATGGCGGTGATCATGATCGCCGACAGCAGTGCCGGGAAGGCGAAGACGAGGTCGTTCAGCCGCATCAGCGCCTCGTCGACGAGGCCGCCGCGTGCCGCGGCAAAGGCGCCGAGCGGCACGCCGACCCCCATGCCGATGCCGACCGCGACCAGCGCCACGGCAATCGAATTGCGGGCGCCGACCATGACCATCGACAGGATGTCACGGCCGAAATGGTCGGTGCCGAACCAGTGTGCCAGCGAGGGTGCCTGTGTCTTGTCCGATATCACCAGTTTCGTGACGTCGTAGGGCGCCCACGCATAGGAGACGATTGCCATTGCCAGGATCAGCGAGGTGATGACGAAACCGGCAACGAAGGCGGTGTTCCTGAATGCCTTGGCCAGGATGCTGCCAAACGTCTCTTCGGGGATGTCTATGTGCAGTGTCATTGCCGGCTTCTCAGGCGCGGATCGACGACTGCATAGGAAAGGTCGACGAGGAGGTTGACAGCGATGACGGCGGCGACCAGCAGCATGACGACGCTTTCGACGACGATCAGGTCGCGCTGGGTGATTGCCTGGAACACCAGCCGGCCGAGGCCGGGCAGGTAAAAGACATTCTCGATGATGATGGTGCCGGCGAGCAGGAAGGCGAATTGCAGGCCCAGGATGGTCAGCACCGGGATCATGGCATTGCGCAGCGCGTGGCGCCACAGCACGGCGCGATAGGGCAAGCCCTTGGCGCGGGCGGTGCGGATATAGTCTTCGTTCAGCACCTCGATCAGCGCCGAGCGGGTGACGCGCGCCAGGATCGCCGCTTGCGGCAAGGCGAGAGCCACCGCCGGCAGCAACAGCGATTTCAGTGCCGGCCAGATGCCGGCACTCCAGCCGGGAAAGCCACCGGCAGGCACCAGCCGCAACCAGACGGCGAAGACATAGATCAGCATCAGGGCGAACCAGAAATTGGGCACGGCGACGCCAAGCTGCGCGGCGCCCATCGACACCGTATCGCCGATGCGTCCACGCCGGCTGGCGGAAAACAGGCCGACGGGGATGGCGATGATGGTGGAGAGCGCAAGCGCAATCAGCGCCAGCGGCAGCGAGACGGCCAGCCGCTCGCGCACCAGGTCGATGACCGGCACCGAATAGGTGTAGGAGCGGCCGAAATCGAGGCTGAGCAAACCGCCGGCCCAGTGCAGATAGCGTAGACCAAGCGGCGCGTTGAGGCCCATCTGGTTGCGCAGCAGCTCGACCTGATCGGCGCTGGCGTTCATGCCCAGCATCAGCCGCGCCGGATCGCCGGGCAGGATCTCGAGCACGGCGAACACCACCATGGAAGCCAGGATCAGAGTGGCGATGGCGATGGCAAGGCGTTTTAGGAGATAGGCGGTCATGGAAGGGGAGGCACTGTTGTTTTGCCCAGCGGGCAAAGGTTGCGTTCCCGCCCACCCCCCTCTGGCCTGCCGGCCATCTCCCCCGCAAGGGCAGGGCTATCGCATATGAGTAAAGAGGCGGAGGAGGTCTTGGTCGGCCCATCGTGCTTTGAGTCGTTTGTGGCTGAGCGGGATTTTTTCGGGATCGGCTCTGAGAACATTGAGCGTGAGGCGGCGAAGTATGGCATGATTGGCGGCCGTGTTGTTCTTGCGGCCTCTGATTTGATCTTCGCCGAGCAGGACATCGAGTTGCCAGTGCAGGTCATTCTCGATGCTCCAGTGGCGGCGTACTGTGGCGAGCAGTTCGTTTGCCGGCATTTTGCGCGACAGCGCATAGCAGCGGACCTTGTGCGTGGTCTTGCCATTGACGGTGCGCCAGCTTTCGACGCGGCCGATGGCGCAAAGGTCGACGAGGGCATTCCTGCCTGGCGTCTGCGCGAAGGGAATGACGAAGGCACGCCGCACCTCGTGGCGGCCATGCGCATCCTCTTCGGTCTGATGGAACTTGGTTGCTTTGCTGGCCGCC